>NZ_LZMI01000005.1:0-1129 GCF_001665475.1 Gordonia sp. 852002-51296_SCH5728562-b
CTAGTATCTCGTGTCGTTAGTTAGTTAATGGTTGGGGGTTTGAGATACTCGGCTATGGCGAATTCTCCGGCTCCCGCTCTGGGCCTGCGTGATGGCGATGCTGCCGAACTCGATCGACTACTCAGGTCGACGTCGACGCCTGCGGGACTGGCACGTCGGGCGCGGATCGTGGCCCTTGCTGCTGAAGGGATGGCCAATTCGCGGATCAGCGAGGTCGTCGGGACGTCGGTGCCGACCGTGCTCAAGTGGCGCTCCCGATATCTCCATGACGGCCTCGACGGGTTACTTGATGCCGAACGGTGTGGTCGCCCAAGGCATCTTGATCATGCAGCTGTTGTCGCTGCGACGTTGAAGTCACCACCCAAGAAGTACGGAGTGACCCACTGGTCGTCGCGTCTGCTAGCCAGTCACCTCGGGATCGGGAACGCGACGGTCGCGCGGGCCTGGCGTGAGTACGGGGTACAGCCGTGGCGGTCGGGGACGTTCAAATTCTCCACCGATCCAGAACTGGTCGCCAAGGTCACCGATGTCGTCGGCCTGTACCTGGAACCGCCGGAGAACGCAATCGTGTTGTGCGTGGACGAAAAGTCGCAAATCCAGGCCTTGGACCGCACGGCGCCGATGCTGCCGATGCAGCCAGGGCAGATCGAACGCCGAACCCACGACTACAAACGACACGGCACCACCACACTGTTCGCCGCCTTGGAGATCGCGACTGGGCAGGTGACCGCAGCCGTCAAGCCGCGCCACCGCCACCAAGAGTTCTTGTCGTTCCTGCGGCAGATCGACCGCGCCTACGGCGACCAGGAACTGCACCTGGTGATGGACAACTACGCCACCCATAAGAAGGCCGAAGTCACCGCGTGGCTCACCGCGCACCCCAACATCCACGTCCACTTCACCCCGACCTCAGGGTCGTGGCTCAACCTCGTCGAGGTCTGGTTCGGCATCATCGACCGCCAAGCAATCCGGCGTGGCGTATTCACCTCAGTCACCGACCTCAACGCCAAGATCCGAGCCTTCATCAACGGCTGGAACGACCGCAAACACCCCTTCGTATGGACAAAAACCGCAGACGAAATCCTGAAGAAAGCTCAACCCAAAACGTATTAACGAAACGAGACACTAG
>NZ_LZMI01000006.1:0-15501 GCF_001665475.1 Gordonia sp. 852002-51296_SCH5728562-b
CCCGAGAATCCCGAACGCATCAACCGCGTCGCTGACGTCAAAGCCGACTTCCACGACTACCTCACCGCCGAACACACCAGCACCGAAGCCGCCGCCGCAGCACGCGCCGCCGGTGACGCGATCGCAGACATAGCTGCGGCCGAGAACGTCCCGGACGCAGCGGGTACAGGGTTTGTCGCCGAAGCGGCTGGGGCCGAATTCGCCTCGGACACAGCCGACACCGAGATCGGCGCGCGGCCTCCAGGTACAGCCGATGCCGAGATCGTCGCGGACGCAGTCGGCGCCTGGATGGCATCGCCACCCTCGATACAAGAACCGCCACCTGCGAGCCGGCAGACGACACGCCACACGGTCACCGGCGTCGAGCTCGCACTGGCGGACGCGATGCCCACCGGCGACACCCTGCGCCTGAGCTCGCGCGTCGACATCCAATGGAACCTCGCTGATCCACCCGACCCCGAGCCACCCACAGGCCCAGACGCGCCAACAGGTCCGGCTCCACCAGGCCTCGACCGCCTCGGCGGCCCCAACCGGCTCAGCGGCGTCGATCCGCCCGGAGACGTCGACCCGCCTTTGGCCGACGCCGCCTGACCGCTGTGTCACCTGACCACCGCGTCAGCCGACCCGCGCGCCAACCCGACCCGCGCGCTAGCCCACGATCCGGGTGGACCGTCGAATCCGGTTGTGCCGCAACCAGCCTGCCCGCCGCCACGCCCCGGTGGCGGGGTAGGGGTCCTGCCGCCTGGTGTCGAGTATCAATCCGCCAGCAGTAGCGGCGCCGTGCCGAACAGCACGATGACGAAGAAGGCGAACTCGAACCACATTGCGCCCTGCCAGATCTGCCAGCGGCCGGCGGCGCGCCAGACCCGGTACGTGCGTACCGCTGTCGACAGTGCTGCGATCAGTACGACAATCGGGGCGACGACGAGCAACAGCGTTTGCAGGCCGTCCGACGACGCGGCCGCGACTAACACGATGGCGACCGTGAAAAGCACCGTGATCACCACTGACGTCATTGCGCGACGGAACTCACTCGGCTCGGACGGTGATGGGCTGCCGGTGGATTCGCCCTCGTTCCGACCATCTCGATCGCTGGGCAAATTGTCTTGCGGCCCAGTCATTTTGGGTCACCACCAATCAGTTCGGGTGAAGGTGCCGTTTGTTCCGGATATGGGCGGCGGTTCATCCACCGTACATCCGCCGATCACCGCCGAAGGCTCTGCTGACACCTTCAGGACTTTCTTCCATTGCCCTCGCAACCGTCGGCGGGCACGATGGATGGTGAGGGTTACTGAGCAGACAGTTGTGAGGAGTTGGAGAACAGATGAACGCGATTCTCGTCGGCGTCGACGGTTCTGAAGCGGCAACGGCAGCAGTCCGTTGGGCGGCGAAGGAAGCAGAACTCGAGCACCTCGACCTGAAGCTGGTCGGGGTCTACGACGCGAGCACGAGCGACTACGCCCCGGGACTCATCATCCCGCAGGACGTGATCGATGCGATTCGGCAGGACGCCACCGACGCCGTCCAGAGTGCTGCCGCCGCAGCGAAGGAAGTTGCTCCAGACATCACCATCCACACGTCGATCGTCGACGGTGACGCAGCCCGAGTCCTGCTCGAACTCGGCAAGGACGCCGCACTCATCGTCGTCGGAACACGCAAGCTCGGCAGCGTCAAGGGACTCTTCCTCGGCTCCGTGAGCATCACAGTTGCTGCGCACCACCACGGACGCGTCGTCGTGATCGACGGCGAGGGCAACGCCGACGGACCCGTCGTCGTCGGCATCGACGACTCGCCGGTGAGCGTGGCCGCCATCAAGGAGGCGTTCCGCCAGGCGTCGTTGCGTAACGTGCCGCTCGTCGCGGTGCACACCTGGACCCCACTCGACGTCGACGCCTTGCACGGCTACGGAATCGATCCCGACGAGGTCACTCGTATGTCGCAGGACGCCGTCGAGGCGCTCGCAGAGCGGCTGGCGGGCTTTGCGTCGGACTTCCCCGACGTCACGATCGAGCGCAAGGTGATTCCCGAGGACCCGGCCAAGGCCGTGCTCGACGCCGCAGGCGACAAGGCGTCGCTCATCGTGGTCGGCAGCCGCGGTCGCGGTGGCTTCACCGGCCTGCTCCTGGGGTCGACGAGCCAGAAGGTGCTGCGCGAGGCCAACGCTCCCGTGATGGTCGTGCGGAGCTGACGGTCGTCGGCCGTCGCTGATCGGGCCCTGCTCGCCCACCGCTGATCGCCAACCGCTGCTCGCCAACCGCTGATCGGGCTTGCTCGCGAACCGCTGATCGCCAACCGCTGATCGGGCTTGCTCGCCAACCGCTGATCGAGCTTGTCGAGATCACCCGACCAGCGGTGGCAGCGAGCCGCACCTAAATGTGTGTCCAATCGAAGGATGTGTGTGCTGCAGCAGCCACATCCTTCAATACGACACACATTTAGGCCCGGCGGCCGCCCGGCGGGCCGGGGCGCTTGGAAGTGATCTCGACAAGCTCGATCAGCGGTGGTGGCGTTCGATCCGCGGTGATGGCGTTCGATCCGCGGGGGGCGCTCGATCAGCGGTGGGGCAAGCTCGATCAGCGGTGGGGCAAGCTCGATCAGCGGGTGGGCGGTGCGGGGCCGCACCTAAATGTGTGTCCAATCGAAGGATGTGTGTGCTGCAGCAGCCACATCTTTCAATACGACACACATTTGGGCCCGGCGG
Organism: Gordonia sp. 852002-51296_SCH5728562-b; assembly: GCF_001665475.1. Classification (NCBI taxonomy): domain Bacteria; kingdom Bacillati; phylum Actinomycetota; class Actinomycetes; order Mycobacteriales; family Gordoniaceae; genus Gordonia; species Gordonia sp. 852002-51296_SCH5728562-b. Next base: position 2,702 of record NZ_LZMI01000006.1, read on the forward strand.
CCGCCCGGCGGGCCGGGGCGCTTGGGTGTGATCTCGACAAGCTCGATCAGCGGTGGACGCGTTCGATCAGCGGTTGGCATCTCGATCAGCGGGCATAGGCGACTTCAAGTCAACTTGAAGTCGCCTATCCTCGTCGTATGGGCCTGAAGAAGATCGAACTGTCCGTCGGTGAGTTGGCGCAGCGCGCGGGCATCGCGCCGTCGGCCGTGCGGTTCTACGAGGACCAGGGGCTGATCTTCTCGCGGCGTACGCCGGGCAACCAGCGGCGATACCACCGCGCGATGCTGCGCCGGGTCGCGTTCATCCGCGCTTCCCAGGCGGCGGGGATACCCCTCGCGGTGATCGGGGAGGTGTTCACCGAGCTCGGCGATCACGAGTCGCCGTCGCGCGCAATGTGGGAGGCGGCGTCGCAGCGCTGGATCGCCGACATCAATCACCGGATCGAGCTGCTCGAGACCATGCGCGACATGATCGGCTCCTGCGTCGGATGCGGTTGCCTCTCGCTGGGTGCGTGCAACCTGCTCAACCCCGGCGATGAGCTGAACCGGCAGGGTGCGGGGCCGCGTCGGCTTCCTATCGACTGACGCGTGCGGCGTCGGACGTCATCGTTAGGCTGAGCATCATGGCCCGATCGACTCGCGTGGCCCTCGCTCTGGGAAGTGGGGGAGCTCGCGGCTACGCACACATCGGCGTCGTCGCCGAACTCGACGCACGTGGGTACGAGATCGTCAGCGTCGCCGGATCGTCGATGGGCGCGCTGGTCGGCGGGCTCTACTGTGCCGGGCGCCTCGACGACTACGTCGACTGGATCAGCGGGTTGTCCCAGCTCGACGTGATGCGACTGCTCGACGTCTCGCTGTCCAAACCGGGCGGGATGATCGGCGCCGAGCGCATCCTGGCACGGGTCCGGGAGATCCTCGGCGACACCGTGATCGAAGACCTCGACATCCCGTTCACCGCGGTCGCCACCGATCTCGCCGCCGGGCGGCCGGTGTGGTTCCAGAAAGGCAGTCTCGTCGACGCCATCCGGGCGTCGATCGCGATTCCCGGAGTGATCCGACCCCACGAGGTCGACGGCCGACTGCTCGCAGACGGCGGCATCCTCGACCCACTGCCCGTCGCGCCGACGTCCGCGGTCAGCAGCGACGTGACGATCGGCGTTGTGCTCGACGCCGACGACGGTGCAGAACACGGCGCGAGTCGAGCACCCAAGACCAAGGGCGTGATCCGCCGCAACATCACCCCGTTGTTGGAGAACGACTGGGTGCGCTCGGTGCGCGAACGGTTCGGCGTCGAGGCCGACGACTCCGTTAGCCACGACGCACCCGCGGAGGACACGCCCGCCGGGTCGGACGGATCCGACGACGTCGAGCCGCTCTCTACGTCGAACGACGTAGACGACGGCGCCAAAGCGGCTCCGATGGGCAGGATCGAGATCCTGTTGCGCTCGCTCGACATCATGTCAATCGCGCTGACGCGCTACCAGATCGCGGGGTACCCGCCGGACATTCTGATTCGAGTGCCACGTAAAGCCTTGCGCACGTTGGACTTCCACAAGGCGACGGAGATGATCGAGCTGGGTCGCACACTGACCGCCGAAGCGCTCGACAAGCTTCCGGAGGAGCCGTGATCTAAAGTGAAGCAGATTCCTCGCGGGATCTGGGTGTTGCTGGCTGCCAACGTGGTCATTGCTCTCGGCTTCGGTCTGATCGCGCCCGCGCTCCCGACTTTCGCGCGCAGTTTCGACGTCGGCTACACCGCGGTCTCAGCGGTGGTGTCGGCGTTCGCGGTGATGCGACTTGTCTTCGCGCCTGCCACCGGACGCCTGGTGACGGTCCTCGGCGAGCGTCGGATCTATCTGACAGGTCTGTTGATCGTCGCGGCGAGCACGTTGGCATGTGCGTTCGCGCAGAACTACATTCAGCTTCTGCTGTTCCGCGGTGCCGGCGGTATCGGTTCGACGATGTTCACGGTGTCGGCGATGGCCCTGCTGATCAGGTTGTCGCCCAACGAGATCCGCGGCAAGGTTTCAGGATTTTTCTCCGCGGGCTTTCTGATCGGCAACATCACCGGGCCGCTGATCGGCAGCGCGCTGGTCGGATTCGGATTGCGCATGCCGTTCGTCGTGTACGCCGTCGCACTGTTGATCGCGTCGGCAGTCGTCGCAACACAACTGCGCGACACCGCGGCGCCAGAAGTCTCCGACACTCCGCAACGAGGGGCGATGTCGCTGCGAACCGCGTTGCACGACAGCGCCTACCGCGCGATCATCGCGTCGAACTTCACTCAGGGTTGGGCGTCGATGGGCGTGCGCGTCGCGGTGGTGCCGCTGTTCATCACCGAGGGACTCCACGAGTCGGCCGCCATGACCGGTGTGGTGCTCGCCGTCTACGCCGCCGGCAATGTCGCCGCGATCCTGGTCGCGGGCAGGATGTCCGACAGGGTCGGTCGCCGACCGGTGATGCTTCCCGGCCTCGCCATCATGGCGATCTCGACGGCGCTGCTCGGGTTTTCGCCGAACATCGTCTTTGCGCTGGTGCTGTCGCTGTTCGCCGGAGTCGGGTCGGGGTTGTTCGCTCCGACGCATCAGGCCGCGCTCGCCGACGTTCTCGGCGCCAGACGCCAGGGTGGTTCGGCACTTGCGGCGTACAGCATGTCGTCGGACCTCGGTGCGGTCACCGGACCACTGATCGTCGGGTTCGTTGCGGGAAGCGTCGGATTCGGCCCGGCATTCGTGCTGACGGGAGGGGTGGCCGCCGTGGCATTCGTCGCCTGGCTGTTCGCACGCGAGTCCGCCCCCGAGGCTGTCGGTGCCGTCCCGCGACTGCATCCGACCCAGCAGTCCGATCCCGACGCACCCTGACGCTCGGCGTCGAGCATGCACGGCCATCGGCGACTAGATTTGACCCATGCCTGCGTCGACTGCCAGCAGTGACTACACACTCGGCTCAAACACAGAGGTCGGCCGACTGCGCGCGGTGATGCTGCACCGTCCCGGCGACGAACTGCTGCGCCTCACCCCGCGCAACAGCGACCAACTACTGTTCGACGGTTTGCCCTGGGTCGCCCGCGCCCAAGAGGAGCACGACGAGTTCGCGGAAGCACTCTCCGCGCGCGGCGTCGACGTCTTTCTCCTCGGTGATCTGCTCACCGAGACGCTAGACCACAGTGGTGCCGCGCGAATCCAGGGCATCGCCGCGGCGGTCAACTCGCGACTACTCGGGCCGCACCTCGCCGAAGAACTCGCCGGGTATCTGCGCGGGCTGTCCGCGCCGGAACTCGCCGACGTGTTGACCGCTGGGATGACCTTCGACGAATTGCCGTTGACCCCGGCCGCGGAGTCGGCGTCACTGGTGCGTCGGATGCACGTCGGGCCGGAGTTCGCCATAGCGCCGCTGCCCAATCTGCTGTTCACCCGCGACAGTTCTTTCTGGATCGGTCCTCGCTTCGCGATCACCTCGCTCGCGCTGCCCGCCCGCGTGCGAGAGACCTCACTGACCGATCTGATCTACGCGCACCATCCGCTGTTCACGGGTGCGCGACGCGCGTACGAATCACAGGTTGCACCCGTCGAGGGAGGCGACGTGCTGCTGCTGGCACCGGGAGTCGTCGCCGTCGGAGTCGGTGAGCGCACCACTCCCGCAGGCGCAGAAGCCTTGGCGCGCAGCCTGTTCGCCGACGGACTGGCCCACACCGCGCTGGCGGTTCCGATCGAGCAACAGCGCGCCTTCATGCACCTCGACACGGTCTGCACCATGGTCGACGCCGATGCCGTCGTGATGTACCCGAACATCCGCGACACCATGTCGGCATTCACGTTGCGCGACCTCGGCGACGGCGACGTCGACGTGAGCGGGCCGCGACCTTTCGTGGAGGCTGCAGCGGACGCGATGGGCATCGGCAAACTCCGCGTCATCGACACCGGCCTCGACCCGGTCACCGCCGAGCGCGAGCAGTGGGACGACGGCAACAACACCCTCGCCGTCGAACCGGGCGTCGTGGTCTCCTACAACCGCAACGTCGAGACCAACCGCAGACTCGTCGACTCGGGTATCGAGGTGATCGAGATCGAGGGCCGCGAGCTCGGCTCGGGCCGCGGCGGTCCACGGTGCATGTCGTGCCCGCTGTCGAGAGATCCGCTCTGAGGTCGACGATGGATCTCGCCGCACAACTCGCCATCGACGCCGACTCCGATCGCGCACCCTTCGAGCAACTCCGCCTCGGTGTCATCGACCTCGTCACACGCGGAGAACTGCTTGTCGGAGAACGACTTCCGACGGTGCGTGCACTGGCCGCCGACCTCGACCTCGCCCCGAACACGGTCGCGAAAAGCTATCGCGAACTCGAGGCCGCCGGGATCATCGAGACCAGGGGCAGGCGCGGATCGTTCATCAAAGCCGGATCGAACACGACGCTCGACGACGCGCAGCGCGCCACCGTCGAGCACGTCGAAGCGCTGCGCGCGATGGGAGTGGACGACGCCACGATCGTCGAACTGGTCACGCGGGCCGTCGGCGGCGATGCGCAGCCCGCCCGCTGAGCAACGTCCTGCTGGTTGAGCACGATCCCCGCTGGTTGAGCTACGTCTCGCTGGTTGAGCCTGTCGAAACCACACGGCCGCTGGTTGAGCTTGTCGAAACCACCCGCCGCTGGTTGAGCCTGTCGAAACCACCCACCGCTGGTTGAGCGACCCGCCGCTGGTTGAGCTTGTCGAAACCACCCCGCCCCGAAGGCTCAGCCCCAGCTCGGCAGCCAGAGCTGTTGGTGCCACTGTTCCGGCGAGATGGGGCTCGCGGTCAGGATCGGCCACAGCCAGGCGAAGTTCGCCACCACCAGCCCGATGTAGATCGCGACGACGATGATGCCGAGTGCCTGCCGTTCCGGCCGGGGTCTGCATGGCGACGATCTGGTCGTTCGCAGTATGTCGCCGCAACACAGTGCCAGGCCCATCACTAGGAACGGCGCGAGGACCGTCGCGTAGAAGAAGTACATCTGGCGGTCGAGTTCGGCAAACCACGGCAGAAATCCCGCTGCGTATCCGACGATCACTGCGGCGTATCGCCAGTCGCGTCGGATGAGAAAGGCCCACAACCCCCAGAGCAGCATCGGAAGCGCGAGCCACCACATCGCCGGCGACCCGATCAGCATCTGGGCCCGGACGCACTGGCCGCCGCCACACTGATCGGGCCCATTCTCGAGCGCGTACAGCATGGGGCGCAGGCTCATCGGCCAGGTCCATGGCTTGGACTCCCACGGGTGGTGGTTGCCTGCGGAGTTCGTCAGCCCCGCGTGGAACTTGAGCACCCCCGCCTCGTAGTACAAGAGTGATCGCCACGCGCCGGGAACCCACGCGAACGGGCCGTCGGTCCCGATCGTGTTGCCGACCTGGTAGCGGTACACCGACGTCTCGCTGGTGAACCACGGCACGAAGCTCGCGAAGTAGATGGCGATCGGCATCGCGACGAGGCTCGCGACACCGGGCACGGCGTCGCGGACAAGAGCGCCGGCCCAGGGACGTCGAACGTGATAGGCCTTGCGCGCGGCGACGTCGAATCCGATCACCAGCAGGCCGAAGAAGACGATGTAGTAGATGCCCGACCACTTCGTCGCACACGTCAGGCCGAGCATCACACCTGCGGTGAAGCGGTACCACCGGAAACCGAGGCGGGGTCCGAACTGGGAGTCGTTGATGCGGCCGTCGAGGTAGGCGTTGAACATTCGCTCGCGTACCTGGTCGCGGTCGCAGATGACCGCGGTGAACGCGGCGACGACGAACAGGCACTGGAAGATGTCGAGCATGCCCATGCGTGACTGCACGAACAGGACGCCGTCGCAGATCGCGAACACCGCGGCGATCGACCCGACGAGCGTCGACCGTGCCATTCGACGCACGACCCGGTAGATCATCACCACGATCGCGACGCCCGCGACCGCGGACATGACCCGCCAACCGAGCGGACTGTAGCCGAACATCCACTCGCCGACGGCCAACAACCATTTGCCGACCGGCGGGTGCACCACCAGCCCATAGGCCGGATTGTCCTCGATCCAGTTGCCGCCGGTCAGCACCTGCCAGCCCTGCGGAACGTAATGCTTCTCGTCGAAGACCGGTGTGGCCTGGTCTGTCGGCTGATTAAGCCCCCAGAAGCGGGTGGCAATGGCCACCAGGGTGATGATCAGACCGACGATCAGGCCCCGCATGCGGTCGGGTGCGCCGAAGAGCGGCACCTCTATTTCGGGGTCGGGCCGCACCCGCGTCGAACGCAGGGCAGCCACTTTGAGCAGGCGTCCACGGTCGGGTGTCGGATCGGCGGCGGGCGCAGCGATGGGTCCGTCGACGATGGTCACCCGGCCCATCGTAATGGGCCGCTCGTACAGTGATTCGCATGAATCCCGCTCCGGACGTGTCAGATACCGACAAGGGCAACGGCCGACTCGTGCTGGCTGCGACGCCGATGGGCCAGGTCGACGACGCGTCGTCGCGGCTACGGCACGCCCTCGCGACCGCCGACATCGTGGCCGCCGAGGACACTCGCCGCACCAAGGCGCTGGCCCAGGCGCTCGACGTCACCATCACCGGGAACATCGTCAGCTACTACGACCAGGTGGAGGCCGCGCGCACCCCGGCACTCCTCGATGCGATCCGCGCCGGAAGCACGGTGCTGTTGGTCACCGATGCGGGCATGCCGTCGGTCAGCGATCCCGGCCACAAGATCGTCGCAGCATGTGCGGCAGCAGGTCTGCGGGTGACGGCGCTGCCCGGACCGTCGGCCGTGACCACCGCGCTGGCGGTATCGGGCCTGCCGTCGGATCGCTTCTGCTTCGAGGGGTTCGCGCCACGCAAGCACCAGGCACGGCTCGACTGGCTGACCCAACTCGTAGACGAACCGCGCACCGTGGTCTTCTTCGATTCGCCGCACCGCCTGGCCGATACCCTCGCGGACGCCGTCGACGTACTCGGACCCGATCGTGAGGCGGCCGTGTGTCGGGAACTGACGAAGACCTACGAGGAGATCCGCCGGGGCCCGCTCGCCGACCTCGCGCAGTGGGCCGCCGAGGGTGTCCGCGGCGAGATCACCGTCGTCGTGGCACCGGGGGAACATCGGGTACCCGCCGTCGACGACCTCGTCGAGCAGGCCGAACGGCTCGTCGCGGGAGGTTTACGACTCAAGGAGGCCTGCGCGCAGGTCACCGAAGGTACGGGCGTATCGCGGCGCGACATCTACGAGGCGGTACTGGCTGCGCGGTCGGAAGCGGACTGACGATCCAAGCTGCGGATACCCGCCGACGGCACACTCAGTCGGGGACGACGGTCAGCGTCACGTCGGTGGCAAGTCGGTACGGCCGACTCGACACCAGGGCGCCGACGACGCGGCGCAGGCGCGACATCTCGGACCGGACAGACACCTCGTGGGTCGTGTCGCCGAACAGAAACTTGCTCAACTGCGCCGAGGTGAGTCCCGCGCGCCCGGCGTCGGAGAGCAGTAGCAGGATCTGCGCGTGACGCCGCGTGACGACAATGGTGATGTGGTCGGGGCCGTCGGTGACGTGAATCGACGGTTCGCCACGGAGATCGAGCTCGATGAGGATCGGACCGGCCGGCCCTGACGGACGTACCACCCAGCCGCCGTCGACGCGCTCCGCGATGCACACGCCCAGCCCGGCCACGAAGCGCATCTCACCGTCGCCCGGTGGGGCTATCCGGGTCGGGGCGATCACTCCGCGGCTGTCGGCGACGAGGCCGTCGTCGTCGACGAGGAGCGCGGTCTTGAAGGCGGACAACGTGGTTCGGCCGGTCTCACGCAGTCGGCTCAATCTGCGCTGGTGCTCGTCGGAGACGTCGCGTGCGCAGAACTCGGCGACCGACGCGGCGAGCATGAGCGTCGCGGGCTGGACGGCATTCATCTGCCCGGCGAAGGCGATCACCCCGGCGACCTCGCCGGTGACCCGATCGTGCACAGGCGCCCCCGCGCAGTACCACTCGCCCAGCGCATGCGCATAGTGCTCGGCCGGGTAGACGCGCTGCGGTCGCGGGTCGGCGAGTACCTGTCCCACCACCGTCGTCGCGGCCGATTCTTCATCCCAGCGCGCACCCTCCCGGATGTGCAACGCGTACGCGTGGTCGCGGAGTCGGGAATCGGCTTGTCCCCAGAGCATCACGCCGTCGGCGTCGAACATCCCATATACGAGATCGGCGTCGTCGATGCTTGATTCGACGATCGCCTGTGCGGCAGTTGCCGAGTGGCGTAGCGAACTCTGTTCACGCCGACGATCGAGTTCGTCGTCGCTGACCAGTTCGGGTTGGTGGGTGTCGCGGCTGTGCCCTCGCGTACGTGCCCGCAGCCACGACTCGAGAACGGGTGTCGGCGGCGCGTAGTCGTCCGGATAGTAGTGCGGAGTGGGTGTCGCGCCGGTTGATTCATCGATGATGGACGCTCGGATATCGGCGAGGTCGGACGTCATCTCGGCTGCCTGCTGCACGCTCGCGGCCCGATTCATGCCGACTACGTTAGCCGAGCACGCTCGGTCGCGCGTTGACCACACTTGCCGCTTTGTCGAGGCATTCCTGCCATTCGCGACGCGGGTCCGAATCCGCGGTGATTCCGCCACCCACGCCCAGTGCCATCGAGCCGTCGGGTGTGATCTCGACGGTCCGAATCGCGACGTTGAGGTCGAGTAACCCTCCGGGGCCTGCCAATCCGACGGCTCCGCAGTACACCCCGCGTGGGTCGTGCTCCCAATCGGCCAGCAGTTGCATTGCCCTGAGTTTGGGTGTTCCGGTGACCGACGCGGGAGGGAATGTCGCGTCGAGTAAGGCCACGTTGCCGATCTCCGGAGGTAGTTTGGCCCCGACCCGCGAGACGAGGTGCCACACACCCGGCGCGCCGACGATCTCGAGTAGCCTCTCGACGCGCACCGAGCCGGTGCGTGCCACCCGACCCAGGTCGTTGCGTACGAGGTCGACGATCATGATGTTCTCGGCGATGTCCTTCGACGACGCCGCGAGCAACGTGGGGTCGTCGCCCGCGGCGATCGTGCCCTTGATGGGCGCCGACCACACGCGTTCGCCGCGTCGGGACAGGAAGGTTTCGGGGGAGAAGCTCGCCACCGAACCCCAATCGCCCTGTAGGAAAGCAGATTTCGCGGGTCGTGTGCGCTCGGCGAGATCGGCGAAGAAGCCGCACGCCGATCCGGTGAGCGTTCCGGTGAAGCGGGTACACAGGCACGCCTGGTAGATCTCACCCGCGCCGATGGCGTTCAGGCACTGCTCAATCGCGGCGACGTGTGGTCGGGGATCGGGCGGTGTCCACCGCGTCGACCACAGTTGCGTCCCGTCGTCGACTTCCGTTGCGGCAGCGGCCAATACCTCGCGCACCCAGTCCGGTGCAGCCGCGCCGGAGGCACTGACGAACTGCGAGCGTCCGTCTTTGAGCACCAGGAGATGATCGGTCTCGCCACCAGCGATCGTCGGCAAGGCTGATTCGACGCCGCGCACGGGAAAACCCAAGTATCCCAACCAGAATCGGTCCGGACGATCGGGCGGTGCATGGCCCGGGCGCACCTCGATCGAGGGTACGATGACCGCGTCGGCGTCCCACCAGTCGCCCACAAGGGCTGCGGGAGGCGGTGATCCGCGACGCGCGGCGGCGAGCTGCAGCGAACGCAGCAGGTCCGTCGCGGTCGGGGTCACCACGTCACCGCACAGTTGCTCACGCGTCGCGGCGCGGGAAAATCACTGTGGGCTTGGGCAATTGGGTTCCGGGCGCGAGGCGATCGTCGACGGTTGTGAAGTCGCGCTCGTCGCCGACGGCCAGCAGATCGAGCAGTGCGTTGCACGACGTCGGCATGACCGGTTGTGCCAGCAGTGCGACGACACGGACCACCTCGGCGCACACGTAGAGCACGGTGCCCGTCCGGTCGAGGTCGGTCTTCGCGAGCTTCCACGGCTCCTGTGCCGAGATGTACCGATTGGTCTGCGCGAGCACCGACCACAGTGCCTCGAGTCCCAGATGGATCGCCTGCACGTCGAAGTGGTCGCGCACGCGCGGCAGCAGTTCGGTTGTGGCGTCGAGGATCTCGGTGTCAGCCTCGGTGTAGGTGCCGGGGGTCGGAACCGTGCCGTCGAAGTACTTGCCGATCATCGACAGCGTGCGCTGCGCGAGATTGCCGAACTCGTTGGCGAGGTCGGCGTTGACGCGCGCGGTCATGCTCTCGGCAGAGTACGAGCCGTCTTGGCCGTAGGGCACCTCGCGCAGCAGGAAGTAGCGCAGCTGATCGAGACCGAACTCGTCGAGGAGGCTTTCCGGATCGACGACGTTGCCGATCGACTTGCTCATCTTCTCGCCCTTGTTGAACAGGAAGCCGTGCGCGAAGACCCGCTTGGGCAGTTCGATTCCTGCGCTCATCAGAAACGCCGGCCAATAGACGCAGTGGAAACGGATGATGTCTTTACCGATGACGTGCAGATCCGCCGGCCAGTACCGCTCGAACGTGGCGGCGTCGTCGGGGAAGCCGACGCCGGTGAGGTAGTTGGTGAGCGCGTCGACCCACACGTACATGACGTGATCGGCATGCCCGGGCACCGGGACACCCCAGTCGAACGTGGTCCGCGAGACCGACAGGTCGGTCAGGCCGCCCTTGACGAAGCTGACCACCTCGTTGCGTCGGACGTCCGGTCCGATGAACTCCGGGTGCGATTCGTACAGTTCGAGCAGCCGGTCCTGATACGCGGAGAGCCGGAAGAAGTAGGTCTGCTCCTCGGTCCAGGTCAGCACGTGCCCGTTGTCGGAGGCCACGCGTTCGCCCGAGTCGTTGACCGTGGTGTCGGCCTCGGCGTAGAAGGTCTCGTCGCGGACGTCGTACCAGCCCGAATAGGTGTCGAGGTAGATGTCGCCCGCGTCGGCCATGCGCGTCCAGATGACTTCCGACGCCCGTTTGTGGTCGTCGTCGGAGGTGCGGATGAAGCGCTCGTAGCTGGAGCCGAGGCGGTCCTGGAGAGCCTGGAAGCGGTCGGAGTTGCGCTTGGCGAGCTCCGCGGTCGGGATGCCTTCCTTCTCCGCGGTCTGCTGCATCTTCTGCCCGTGCACGTCGGTTCCGGTGAGGAATCGGACGTCGAATCCGTCGAGACGCTTGAACCGCGCGAGCGCGTCGGCCGAGATGTACTCGTAGGCGTGCCCGATGTGCGGTGCGCCGTTGGGATAGGCGATGGCCGTCGTGATGTAGTACGGACGCCCGGCGCCGTGTGGTGTACGCGTGTCGGTGCTGGTCAGATCAGTGGGCATAGTGCCTGCCAGGATACTTGGTCGCCTGCCACCCGAGCGCCCCGCGTCGACCGTGCTGTTCTGACTGCCGAATGGGCGCTCGAGACGGCCAACTGGGCGCTCGAGACGGCCGACTGTGCGCCATATCGTGCCGACTGGGCCCTCGAGACTGCCGACTGGGCGTTCATCGAGGCCGATCGACGTGACCCGTCACGTATTCTGACCGCATGGTTATGGCTGATCGACCCGAGGTAGAGACCGCGTCCAAGCCGGTCGCGGCGCTGACGATGGTCGGCCTCGGCGAGAGTCTGCTGAACGGTCTCGCGCGGGTGCCCTTCTCGAAACCGTGGAAGGGGCCTGCCGGACTGCTCGACAACGTCGGCCAGTCCGTCACCAGAAACACCATCCGCGCGTTCATGGGGTACTCGATGGGACTGCCCATCGAGGAGTTCCGCTCGATGGAGAAAGCGCTCGACGACATCTGCAACGTCGTTCTGCCGCCGGTCATCGAACTAGCGGGCAAGGTCGAGATCACCGAAGACGAGATCAACGGCGTGGCGGGGATCTGGTGCCGAGCCAAGGCCAGCACCGACGCCTACGTCGATGACGACGACGCCAAAGAATCCATCGGCGCAACGGTCCTCTATCTGCACGGCGGTGGATACATCGGCACGACGCCGATCATGTACTCCGCATTCGCCGCCGCGCTGGTGCGGATCACCGGTTTCGAGATCTTCATCCCGGATTACCGGATGGCCCCCGAATTCCCGTTCCCGGCAGGGGTTCTCGACGCCGCCGACGTGTATCAGGGTCTCCTGGACAGGGGGCTCGGCGCCGACCATCTGATGGTGGCAGGGGATTCTGGCGGTGGTGGCCTCGCGACGTCGTTGATCAGTTATCTGCACAACAAGGACATGCCCCGGCCCGCGGCACTCGCGCTGTTCTCGCCGGAGATCGACCTCGACCTCGACAATGCGTCGGTGACCGAGAACGCCAAGTACGACATCCTGCCCTGGAGCATCCCTGTCACCCCGTATCTGCACGGCGTGCAGCCCAACGACGTCCGGGTGTCGATCGTCTACGCCAACCCGAGTCCCGACTGGTTCCCGCCGACGTTCGTCTGTTGGGGCGAGGACGAGATGTTCCGCGACGGCATCCGCGACTTCGTCGGAAAACTCGAGGCCAACGGGGTCGGCGTGTACGGGTACGAGGGTCGCGGTATGTTCCACGTCTTCCCGATCCTGATGCCGTGGGCAGAAGCGTCGAAAGACGTTCTGCGAGATCTCCGTACGCGCATCGCGCGCAACATCAAGCCCGACCCGCAGGCCAAGCCGACGCACTGAGGCCTCGGCCCCCTTCGCGGCCGCGGCGGGGGGGGGGGGGGGGATACGGGGGGCGCCCCCCCGGGGGCTGGGGGGGTGGGGGGGGGGGCGGGGGGCGAAGGGGGGGGTGGCCGGGGGTGGGGGGGGGGCAGGGGCCGGGGGACGGGCGGGGGGGGGGTTGGGGGGTGGGGGGGGCGAGAAGGTGGGGCGCCTCAAC
>NZ_LZMI01000007.1:0-48279 GCF_001665475.1 Gordonia sp. 852002-51296_SCH5728562-b
ATCTCAGCCAGAGAGACAAAAACCTGACCAAACAAAAACTAGCAACACCCAGACCCAAAGACCTGAGCGTCACAAAATAAATCATCACATAATCCAAAAACTTGGACACACGATGCCAAAATATGGCATCAAACAATTCATCACACACTATCGAGTTCTCAAAGAACGCACACCTGCTGACGCTACCCCTGAAAAGGGCTTGACCAGCAAGCTTGTTCCGTTTGGAGGATGTTAACCCCGTTTCCGGAGCAACTCTTCCAGCCTACCAGACGCTCTCGACGATCCGCAACTCCGTGTTGTTTCTCGTTTGGGAGTCATCTGGTTCCCGTGATCTCGTTGCGGGCGCACGAGGCACCCGGTGTGATTTCTCGGGGGTTGGTCTGCGCTGAACCCGGTTTCCCTTCCCCGTGACTTTCCCTCTCAGGAGGCCGTCCGGGGCGGCGCCGTGGCGCGCTGACTCGAAGAAAGTTACGCAATGCGTCGGCGAGGGTCAAATCGCCTGGTCAGCACGTGCGCCCACGCACGTTTCCGCAGGTCACGAGCGGTCAGGCCGCGCCCCGCAGCGTCGAATTCACGCCTGAGCCCCCAAAATCGGTGAATGTGATCTGCGTCATTCTGCGCTGGCCAGCTGTCTTTCGGCGTCCCAGTGGACCTTGCGCGAGGCGTCTACCAGCGAGTTCATCGACACGCATCCGAGTCGGAAACCCATACTTTCGGTCAGTGACCTCGCCTGACAGGTCAGTTACGCGTGCGCGGGTCGGCTCCTACCGTTCGAGGTATGACCATGGCCCCAGAGATCAGGAGCGCAGACACCAGGAGCGCGGGCACACCTACGACCAGCACCATCACTGTGCGTCGGGCCGAGCCGGCTACCGGGGTTCTCGCTGCCGAGGGCTTCCGACGATGCGGTTCGCTGTGGTGGCGTCGGACTACTGCGCAGGACGGAACCACGTTGGTCGACATCCGCCATCCGTTCACCAGCGATCTGATCTCCGACGATGTCATGGTGACGGCCCTGATCTGCCTCGTCGAAGACGGCGCGCTCGCCGGCCAGTGGGAGTTCGAGGAGGCCGCGGTCGGACTGATTCGGTCGTCTGCCGCCTCCGACGGCGTCGCGTGGGCGTCGTTCTATGACAACTCGCTGCGAGATCTCGTCACCGGTATCGCCTCCTTCAGCGCCGTCCATCGTCGAGCTCGCAGCCTGGTGTCGGGTTCGACCGTGCTCGAGGTCGGCTGCTGCTTCGGGTTCCTCGCACTGCAGTGCGCCGAAAGTGGACTCGAGGTCAGCGCGTGCGACATCTCGTCTGGTGCGATCAACCTCCTGCGGGCGGCCGCCACGCGACGTCGAACCGTTGTCGACGCGATTGTTGCGAACGCGACCGATCTCCCCTTCGCCGACGATTCGGTCGACACCGTCACCCTCATTCACCTGCTCGAACATTTGTCACGTGACGAAAGACAGCGAGCGCTTGCAGAAGCTCTGCGGGTCGCCCGTAGACGCGTGATTGTCGCCGTCCCCTACGAAGACGAGCCGAGTCCACACTTCGGGCACCTCAGCTGCCTGCGTGAATGCGACCTCGTCGACTGGGCGGGACACGTCGATCATGCGGGCGCGGAGATACTCGACGACCACGGCGGGTGGTTGATCCTCACACCTCGAGCCAGCTAGAGCCGACAGCGCCATTAGCGGCTAGAGCCGACAGCGCCATTAGCGGGCGGACGCCGACTCAGGCCCCAACTCAAATGAGGCCCCGCTTGCTGGCGATGTAGACCGCGTCGGTGCGTTTGGTGACCCCGAGTTTGCGAATGATGTTGCGAATGTGGAACTTCACCGTCGATTCCGAGATGAACAGCGTCTCGCCGATCCGCTTGTTGCTCAGTCCGTCCGCCAGTAGCCGGAGCACCTCGCGCTCGCGCTCGGTCAGTGCCTCGGGACTCTCTCCGCCGCCCGATACCGTCCGCAGCACGATTGCCGCGCTTCGCGGATCGAATGCGCTGCCACCACCCGAAACGGCCTGGATCGCCCGCACGAGTTCGGTCGTATCGACATCCTTGACCACGTATCCACGTGCCCCGGCCTTCACCGCACGCACGACGAGGTCGTCATCGAGGAACGTGGTGAGCACCAGACTGGCCACATCACTGTGCCGCTGCGCGATCTCGGTGATGAGTCGCAGCCCCTCGTACTCGGTGCCTGCCGTCAGCTTGAGATCGACGACAACCACATCCGGGCGGCACCGTGCGACTTCTGCGAGCGCGTGGTCGAACGAACCAGCTTCTCCGACAACGGATATCGTGTCCTCACGCTCAAGCAGTGAGCGTATGCCCGCCCGTAGCAGCGCATGGTCGTCGACCAGCATGGCCCGAATCGAGCCGGTACTGACCTCGGTGGAATTCATCGCACAACCTCCTCGTGTCGAGACCCTGACCCGCTCCGCGTGTGACCCGTCGACGCCGACGCGACGTCGGGCAATGTGGCTGCAATGCGTATCCCACCGAGTCGCGAACGACGGACACGGACCTCGCCACCCAACTGATCCGCACGCGCGGCCATGTTGGCCAGCCCTCGGTGCCTGCCGGCGAGGTCGCCGAGCATCGCCGCGCGCATCACTCGCCGAAGATGCCCTGGGTCTCCCCCGCCGTCGTCGTCGACAGCCAGGCCGACGTGGTCGTCGGCGTAGGTGAGGACCACGCGCGCAGTCTGTGCCCCGGCGTGCACCGCGGTGTTGAACAGCGCCTCGCCCGCGATCCGCAGTACGGCGTGTTGCACGTCATCTGGGACATCACGCGGGCGTCCGACGACGCGGACGTCGGTGTCGAGATCGGCGGGCATGTGCATCGAACACAGTTCGTCGAGCACCTCGCCGAGACTCAGCCCCTCGACCGACGGCGACTGATTGAGCGCGTAGATGACCGACCGCAACTGTTCGACGGCATCGCGCGTCAATTTCCCCGCGACCTCGAGGCGCGCGGCCGTAGCGGCGTCGGACTCGATCCGACACACCTCGATCTGAACGCCTGCCGACAGCACCGACTGCGTGACGGAGTCGTGGAGTTCGCGGGCGATGCGCTCGCGTTCCTCGGTGACCAGACGCTGGCGCATCACGGCGGACAATTCTCGTTGTGTCCGTTGAAGTTCCGCGTTTCGGACGGCGAGGTCAGTCGCCTGCTCACGCGCCTTGGCGTAGGCATCCTCGGCACGCGCGAGCTGATGCCGGCTCTCCTCGAGTAGCGAGGCATTCAGGAGGGCGACCATCGCCTGTCTGGCGAGAATGCGCATCACGACGAGGTCGGCGGAGTCGACGACATGATGATCCGGGGTCCATGCCGAGAGTCCACCGACGACGCGGCCGTCGAGGTGCACAGGGACGTGCAGGTGATGGTCCGCGACAACCGGTCGGCTCAGTTCACTCATCTGACTGCGCAGGATGTCGTTGAGCCTGTTGAGCACCTCATCGGGAAGGTGACTCGGAGTGCGCGCGGCCTGCACACCTTCGAAGGCGTAGATGGTTCCGTCACCGCTCATCATCAGATGCCGCGGCCCGGTGCGGTCGAGTTCACCGTCGCTGAGCGCGAAAACCACCCAGTCGGCGTCGAGGTGCTCGCGCACCGCGCGAACCACCGAGAGAACAAGGTTCTCGGGCCCTTCGGCGGTTTGGACGAGTGCTCGCGAGATGCGGTCGAGCGCGCCGACGACGCGGGCGAGACGTTGCTCGACACCTCGAAACTGCGCGTAGTGCGAGCCCTTGACCGAATGCAAACCGACCAACGAGTCCAACTCCGGCCCGTAGTGATCGGATCCGTACTGATCGGGTTGAGCACCCTGGCCGATCACAGCGCCTCGCGATAGATGCGCGCGACATCGTCGGCAGTCGGTTTGCGGGGGTTGGTCGTCATACATGCGTCGAGCAGCGCGTTGGTGGTCAATACGCCGACATGCTCCTCGCGCACGCCGAGCGATCTGAGATCGGCGGGTAGCCCGACTCTGCGAGACAACGCCGCGACCTCGTCGGCAAGTCGTTCGGCGACGGCGTGGGGCGTTCCACCCCGGACACCCACCGCGTCAGCGAGTTCGACGTAGGGCATCGGATCGGCTGCCGCGTTAAACCGAATGACATGCGGCAAGAGCACCGCGTTGATCGCGCCGTGCGCGGCGTCTACCAGGCCTCCGACTGGGTGGCTCATCGCGTGGGTAGCCCCGAGAATCGCGTTGGTGAAGGCCATGCCGGCTTCGAGCGCCGCGTAGGCCATGTCGGTGCCGCTGTCGGGATCCGACGGGTCATCGACGAACCTCTCGATGCTGTCCCACGCGGTGCTGATCGAACTGAGCGCTGCGCGGTCGCTGAGCCGATTGTGCGCGAGCGACGCGTACGCCTCGAGGCAGTGTGTGATGGCGTCCATCCCCGACTGCGCGGCCACGTCGACGGGAAGTGACGAGAGAGTACGCGGATCGACCACCGAGACGTCCGGCACCAATCCCCGACCGATGATGGTCACCTTGGTCATTCGGTCAACATCGTTGACGATGCAGAACTGCGAGACGTCCGAGCCGCTTCCGGCCGTCGTCGGTGCCGCGATCAGCGGGGGCAACGGTCGTCGGGCGCGATCGATGCCTTCGTACTCGAGAATGTGGCCGCCGTTGGCGGCGAGTATCGCGATCCCTTTCGCCGCGTCGATCACCGACCCGCCGCCCAGGGCAACAATGCCGTCGGCGCCACTCTCCTCGTATCGGGTGAAGCCCTCAACGATCTCGGGTGCCCGCGGGTTCGGCGAGACATCGGTGAACGACGAGACCGACAAACGCTCGGCGTGGAGCACCTGTGCCAACTGCGGATACCACTGGGTCGCGACCAGTCCCCGATCGGAGACGATCAATAGGCGGCGCATCCCGAGTCCTGCCGCGGCGCGTGGGACCTCGGCAAGTGAACCCCGACCGATGATGATCTCCGGCGTATGAAACTTGGCGATGTGTACACCGCCACCACGTACTGCCCGCAGCTCGCGATTCGCCCTCAGCGCGACGGTGTCGACGACATCAGTCCCCACGCAAGTCACCTGCCCATCGCACCGATCACCTTCGGCGTGAATCCTACGCGCGATGTCATCGCTCACGCGCCCGAAGCCGCAACCGAGACCTGCTCCAATTCGGCAAGATCATGCACGACGTTCACGCGATCACAGAAGGACGCATATGCGGGGAGGTCGCACGAGCCCAGACCCCACGAATAGGTCGGCTCCGGCGTCAGCCATATGGTCTCGCGCGCGCGCCGCGTAATCTCTTCGAACGCAGCGAGGTTGGGATCCCTGCCGTTGTTGCGGCCGTCGCCGAGCACGATGACCGTCGTGCGCCTCGTGATGGCTCCGCCATATTCGTCGAGGAAGGTCTGCAGCGCGTTGCCGTAGTCGGAGTCGGCATCGACATCGAGAACCCCACCAGCCGGTAGCCCGGACACGACGAGCGACAGTGCCTCCTCGGCCGGGTGCTCAGCGAACAGATCGCTGATCTCGACGAGGTCGGATACGAAGGCGAACGATCTGACGTGCGCGACCATGCTCTGCAGTCCATGTACGAGTTGCAAGGTGAACCTCGTTGTCGCCCGCACCGACAGCGAGACGTCAGCAAGGATCAGAAGACTCGGCCGGTCCTCGACCTTCGCGACTGTGATCGGGCGGAAAGGAACGCCGTCGAATCGGAGGTTCGCCCGCATCGTGCGCGCCGCATCGACGGTGCCTCGCGAGGCCACCTTGCGACGCGACCGTGGAGCTCCGTGCAGGCTGCGGATCAACCGTCGAACCGAGTCTTCGAGGCTGGCACGCTCTTGTTCGCCGATGACGTCGCGCACGCTCGCCTTGATCTCGCGGTCCTCGAGCTCGTGGTCGGTGGCCATCAGCTGCTCGAGGTGGTCACGCAGTTTCTCCGGCAACCCGTCGAGCATTCCAGCCAATGCGCTACGCAGCGCCGCGAGTTCTTCGGGATCGGGTTGCGCTCCGTCGAGTCCATCGGTGTCATCGATCCAATCGAGTAGAGCCATCTCCTGCGCAACGGACAACTCGGCGTCGAGTTGTGTCGTGTTGCCGCTCACCAACTCTCCCGGCCTGCCTGGGTTGTGCAGTCGAGACACATTGAGCTGAACCCGCGCAGCCTGCTCGGAGTTGGGAACCGAATCGGCCGACAGGACGATCTCGTCGGTCAACGAGGCCATGTCGAGTTTGTTGGACTCCTGGTGGAGGTTGTATTGCTCTGCGAGGTCTTCCGGATCGAAGTACTGCCGGATATTCGACGGCGGACCGTGGCTGTGCCCCTGCGCGGGGGTCTTGCTGACCTCGTCCGACAGCGTGTACTCGTCGAGCTCGCCCTCATCGGACAGGTCGTCGTGGCTGTGCGAGTGCCCTTGATCCCCATCGTTGTCCACAACCGGGCGCAGCGCGAAGAACCTGTCGAAGACCCGGCCGAATGTCTCCTCATCTCGACGATCCTTGATCAGACATGCCTGCAACGCCGAGCGAAGCAGTTCCCGATCGGCGAGGATCTCAGCCGTCGCCACGGCGGCCATCGCGTCCATCGCCTCCGACACACCGATGCGTACGCCGTGCAACCGCAGCAGCCGAATGAAGCGGTGTACAGCCCCTTCCATGAGCGCGCGCCCCCGCTAGACCGGCCGCTTGCGCGCGCCGCGAGCGTTGAACGACCTGCTGCCCTGCGAGGCGCTGATTGCCCTGGTTCCGGCGTCGCTCTTGGCCCCTGGCGATCCGTAGTACTCGTCGCTGTGGCGGCCGGGCTCGTCCTTGGCCGCGCGCCGTGCCTTGCCGGAGTGGTCCGCCGAACCCTTGTCGTCGTGTGAATGATCGTGGTCGCCGTGGTCGTGATCATGCGAGTGCCCCGGACCGTGCGAATGTCCGTGTCCATGACCGTGCGAGTGAAGGTGATCGGGCACCTGAGCATTCGGATCGACAAGGCGCGGCAGTGCATCGAGCGCACGGGTGAGATCCCTGTCGTATTTCACGACTACATTGGCCGTCTGCGACAAAACATCCGCGCTCAGCTCGTCTGCGCCGAGGACGGCGAGGGTGCGCGCCCAGTCGATGGTCTCGGAGATACTCGGGGCTTTTCGTAGGTCGAGATCGCGCAGACCACGGACGATCTCGACGAGCTTGGAGGCGAGGACGTCAGCGAGCCCGGTGTCCTTGGACCTGATGATGTCGAGTTCGCGTGCGGCATCGGGGTAGTCGAGCGAAAGGTGCAGGCAGCGACGTTTCAGAGCTGCGGACAGATCGCGTGTGTTGTTGGAGGTCAAGATGATCATCGGTTGGTGGTTGGCGACGAATGTGCCGATTTCTGGCACCGACACCTGATACTCGGCGAGAAGCTCGAGGAGCACAGCCTCGAGCGCCTCGTCGGCGCGGTCGACCTCGTCGATCAGCAGCACGACGGGCTTCTCGGATCGCACCGCCTCCAGCAGCGGGCGGGGGGCGAGGAATCGCTCGGAGAAGAAGACGCTTTCCTCGGCGCCGATCCGGTCGACGGCCTCCGACAACGACGCGGCGTCGGCGACCACCTGACTGATCTTCTCCCGCAGCACCTGCGTGTAGAGCAGTTGCTTGCCGTAGTCCCACTCGTAGAGCGCTGTGGTCTCGTCCTGGCCCTCGTAACACTGCAGCCGCAACAGTTCTCGTCCTGTGACGTCCGCGAGAGTCTTGGCGAGCTGCGTCTTCCCCACTCCCGCAGGCCCTTCGAGCAGCACGGGTTTGCCCAGTCTGCTCTGCAGGAAAACCGTCGTCGCCAGGCGTTGGTCGGCAAGGTAGCCCGCGTCAGCGAATCGGTTCACTACATCGTCGACGTCGGCGAAGTAAGAGGGGTCAGCGGTGCTGTCGGCTCCGGCTGCGGTGGTGTCATCGGGCGCGGCGGTCTGCACTGACATCGGCGTCTCCTGTGCTGTGCGGATCTCAAGTCGATCGGGGTGTGCGGTGTGGGGCGGGAAGGTTGGATCCGGATGACGGATTCCGTTTTGGGGTACCGGAATCCGTCATCCGGGGCCGTGCCCGCACGGCATGACCGTGCGGAGGACTCGTGACCTACGGCAGCAGTTCGTCGAGGTCGCCGTTGACGCAATGCTCAACGACAGGACGAACCGTCTCGAAGGTGCATTCCTTGGGGTTGCCAGGCGTGCATGCGTCACCGAGGACGTGGTTGGTCAGCGCGTCGATGGTCGCGGCATCGGTGGTGATGTCAGGACGACCCTGGTAGAACTTGGTCGGCCCCTGGCCGAGGCGGTTCTTGGGGTAGGTGTCCTGCTTGACGTCGGCGAACTTCTCGACGATGCCCACGTCACGGAGCAGGCGAATCGCGGCGCCGAGAGCGGCATCGGCAGCCTGCACCTTGGTCATGCCGTGGGTATCGACACCCATCGCCTCAGCCATGTCGGCGTAGCGCTCGTACATCGCCGGCATGTTGAACGCCCAGACGCGGGGCAGGGCGATGGCGTTGTTCAGACCGTGGTGGGTGTCGAAGAAGGCCGACACCGCGTGACTGATCGAGTGGATGATGCCGAGGCCGCCGGAATTGAACGCCTGTGCAGCGATGTACTGCGCGTACATCATTCCCTCGCGACCCTTGAGGTCAACACCGTTCCACGTGGCCTCGCGCAGGTTCTCGGCCGTCATCTTCACCGCGTAGAGGGCGTTGCCCATCGACGGCGGGAAGTTGAGCCGCGAGACGTACGGCTCGGAAGCGTGTGCGAGCACGTCGAAACCACACTGTGCGGTGAAGGCGACCGGGCAATCGTAGTAGAGGACCGGATCGTCGATGGCTAGTGTCGTGACAGCCGCGTCATCGAACGCAACGTACTTATGCGGCTTGTCGGGATCTGTCGTGGTGTCGGTGATGACGTATGCCCACGAAGTCTCCGAACCCGTTCCGGCAGTCGTGGATACGGCGATGTGCGGCGGATTCTTGGGATTCTCGCTCTTGTTGAAACCCTCGAACTCGTTGACATTTCGTCCATCATGGGCGACGGAGATACGGGCACCCTTACAGGCATCGTGCGCGGAGCCGCCACCGATCGAGATGAACGAATCGCACTGCTCGGAGTTGTAGAGCGACACCGCGTCCATGACGTTGTAGTCCTTGGGGTTGGACTCGACCTTGTCGTAGAGCACGACCTCGAGTCCGTGGTACTTGCACGACTCGACGATCTTGTGGACCGTGTCGCTGCCACGCAGGCCGGTCGTCATGATGAGCGTCTTCTTGAAGCCGAGCTTGAGCGCCTCCGGCCCGATCATCTCGTGCGCGCCGGGGCCCATCATGGCGCGCGGAAACGGATGAAATTCCTTGATGGGGAACGGCTTGAGTAGTTCGTCTACCTGCATTTCTGACCTGACCTTCTCGATGCTGCCGACACACGTGGCGTCGGGAGTGGGTGAGCGATCGAGACGTTACGCGCGTCACACCCGGCCTCAGAAGTGCTTTGCGACCGAACCGTCCGATACTGCCGCCAGTACTGACCCCCGGCCGGGTCGGCACCTGACCTTCCGGACAGGTACCCACCTCAGCGTTGACCGGCCCTCGCGCGCCGCAACGTCTCCGCGTCGAAACCCCACGGCAGTTCGAGCCGATGCGCGGCCAACAGTGTGGTGTCGGCAAGGATCGCGTCGACGGAATCGTCGGCGACGACGCGCCCGTCGTCGACGATCACCGCTCGGTCGCACAACTGTGCCGCATACGGCAGGTCGTGGGTGACGACGAGCATCGTCGTGTCGAGCGTGAGCAGGGTGTCCGCGAGTTCACGCCGTGCCACCGGGTCGAGGTTCGCCGAGGGCTCGTCGAGCACCAAGATGTCTGGGCGACAAGCCAATACGGTCGCGAGGGCGCCTCGTCGACGCTGTCCGCCCGACAGGTGGTGGGGACTGGCGTCCGCGTGCCGCGTCATCGACACCGCCTCGAGCGCCTCGGCAACCCGCCGCGCGAGTTCGGGTCCTTCGACGCCGAAGTTCGCGGGACCGAAGGCGACGTCCTCGGCGAGCGTCGGCATGAACAGTTGATCGTCGGGGTCCTGGAACACCAGACCGACGCGCCGTCGCACCTCGCGCAGCGTCGACTTCCCCACCGGTGAGCCATAGATCGACACCGAACCCGACGTCGGCAGGAGCACGCCGTTGAGCGCAAGCATCAGGGTGGTCTTTCCCGCTCCGTTGGGGCCGAGAACTGCCACCCGCTCGCCCTCGGCGACCGACAGGTCGATGCCGTCGAGCGCGAGATGTCCATCGGGATAAGCGAATCGGAGGGCGCGGATGTCGATCGCGTTCATGCCAGACTCCACGCTGTGGCCGCCACCACGACGGCTGCTACCGCGGGAAGCAACACCAGCGTCCACTGCGCAGACGTCGCGCGCGGCGACGTCGCCACGCCGGGCATGTCGGGGATCGCTCCGGTGAACCCCCTCGACATCATCGCGAGGTGTACTCGCTCGCCACGTTCGTAGGAGCGCAGAAATACCGATCCGATGCTCACGGCAACAGCCTTGGCCTGATGCAGTGCGCGCGGAGAATCACCTCGGGCGGTGCGCGCGATCTGCATGCGCTTGACCTCCGCGGACAGCAGATCCACGTACCGCAGCATCATGACGAAGATCGGCGTGATCGTGCGCGGAACCCCGAGCCTGCTCAGCGCGACGGGCAGCTCGCGAGCAGGGGTCGTCGCAGCGAAGGTCAACGACGCCGCGACACCGAGCGTGCCCTTGACGACGATTCCCCAAGCCGCGTAAAGCCCTGCCACGGAAAGGGATACGCCGACGACATCGACGCGACGCCCACCTTCGGCGAACGGCAGAAGCACGGCGAGGACGACAAACGGAACCTCGATCAGCATCCGTGGAAGGATCCACCGGATCGGAACGCGGGCGAGCTGCCACACGACGAGCACGATGGCCGCGAAGCCCAGATAGGGCCAGAACATTTCGCGCGGCGTCGCGACCACGGCGAACACGAACACCACGAGGCAGACCAGTTTGACTTCGGTCGGCGCGCGGTGCACACGCGAGGTGACGTCGCGGTAGAGCGGATGTGCGTGCCCGGCGCCCATCGTCAGTCGTTTGCCTGCGCTGGCGCGACGCTCGTTCGACGGGCGCGGGCGATCAGCCAGAACGCGCCGACCGCCACCGCGAGAGTGACGAGCACCCCGATGATCCCGGCGATGCCGTTGGTGTACTGAGCACCCTTCACCGCATATTCGGCGAGCGGCGACGTCGACATCGCGTGATCGGTGGCGTGCTGTGCGATGCAGGTCCCCTTCAGCTCCTCGACGCCGTTGACCGTGACGGTCTGACAACCCTGCAGAGTGGCCGAATCGAGACCGTCTGGCGAGCTGCTCGCAAAGTAGGACAGCAGTCCCGCGATCAGCAGCGCAACCACGGCGAACAGGATGAGGAAGTGTCGACGCCGCACTCGTGGCGGGCGCGACTCTGACGCGGCGATACTCATGCCGCCACCTCGATTCGCTCGGAGGCATCGCGTTCGCGCCGCAGCAGGTAGACGAGGTCGGGACGCGCTTTGGCGACGGCGACGACAGTCACCGCGGTGATCAGCCCCTCACCGATTCCGATCAGGATATGGGTGCCCCACATGTAGCCCGCGACAGTCGTCAGGGACGTCATCGCGGCACCGCCGATCGCGTACTCGATGACGAATCCTGTTGCAGCGGAGACGGTTCCACACAACGCCGCAATGAACGCGATCGCGCCGAGCCGCGACACCCCGTGGCGTCGGAAACGCAGGAGTCGCGACAACCCGACTGCGACGCCGTACCCGACGAACGTCGAGATCAGGGCCATGTTGGTGATGTTGGCTCCGAGCGCGGTGACGCCGCCGTCGGCGAACAGCAGACACTGCACCACGAGGACGATCGCGATGCACAGTGCACCGGTGTACGGCCCGACCAGAATGGCAGCGAGCGTGCCACCCAGCAGGTGCCCGCTGACGCCGGGCAGGATAGGGAAATTGATCATCTGGACGGCGAAGATGAACGCGGCGACGAGTCCGGCCATCGGTACGGCCTTCTCGTCCAGATCGGTCCGTGCGCGCCACGCACAGAATGCGAGTCCCGCGGCGGCGACGACACCAAACAGAATCGACGTCTGCGCATTGATGATTCCGTCGCTCATGTGCATGGCGACGACGGTGGTGGACATTGAGCGGTGTCCCTTCAACGGGTGAACACGAGTGTGCCGTCAGACCCGTTGGCGTGCAGTCCGAACGAACACGATGCGTCAGACGTTAGGTCCGGCACCGACATCTGTCCACTTATTCAGATGTTGAAGCGGGCAGACTATCCGAACGGTCAGGTGTGACACTGGCCACACGACGCTCCTCGACGACCGACCTGCCTGTTGCCTAGGAGGGCGGGTTGTGGCCAGCACCGATCCAGTGCAGAAGATCGTGGACCGTCTCGTCGTCGAGCCGATAGCTCACCGATCGTCCGACGCGTGTCGACGTGACCCAGCCCTGATGGCGCAGCACGCGCAGCGCCTGCGAGACCGCCGTCTCGGTGCGCCCGACCTCGGTGGCGATGTCGCCGACGATGATGCCCGGATGCCGGTGCAGCAGCAGCAGGATCTCCAGTCGGTGCGGGTCCGACAACAGGTCGAACCTGGTGGACCACTCCGCGATGTCGACGCCGCGAGCGTGCTCAGTGTCGGCCATGTACTTACCCGGTGACGCGTTCGATCTCGCCGCCGAGGCTCCGCAGATTCTCGACGAAGTGCGGATACCCCCGGTCGATGTGCTCGACGTCGTGCACCTCGGTCACCCCGTCTGCGACCAGGCCGGCGAGGACGAGACCTGCACCCGCGCGAATATCCGAACACCACACGGGCGCGCTGGAGAGCCTCTCGATGCCACGAATGACCGCGTGATGGCCGTCCGTACGTGCATCCGCACCGAGGCGAACCATCTCCTCGACGAAGCGGAATCGCGCCTCGAAGACGTTCTCGGTGATCACCGACATCCCCTCGGCGATCGACGCCCAGCCGATCGCCATCGGCTGCAGGTCCGTCGGGAAGCCGGGGAACGGCAGCGTCGAGACGTTGACGGCGGTTGGCCTCCGGTCATGGCTGACACGGAACCCATTCGGATGCGTCTCGACGCGGGCCCCGGTGTCGACGAGCTTGTTCAACACCAGCTGCAGGTGGTGGGGATTGACGCCGTTGACCGTGACGTCGCCGCGGGTCATCACCGCGGCGATACCCCACGTCGCGCCGACGATCCTGTCGCCGACCACCCGGTGGGTGGTGGGATGCAGCCGCTCGACGCCGGTGACCGTCAACGTCGACGTCCCCGCGCCCTCGATCCGCGCACCCATCTGTTGCAGCATCACGCACAGATCGACGATCTCGGGCTCACGGGCAGCATTGTCGATGACCGTCTCACCCTCGGCGAGCACCGCGGCCATCAGGATGTTCTCCGTGGCGCCGACCGAAGGGAATTCGAGTGCGATCGGGGCGCCGACGAGCGCGTCGGCCTCGGCGACCACACAGCCGTGTTCAATCGAGCTGTGCGCGCCCAGCGCGCGCAACCCCGCCTGATGCATGTCGAGTGGTCGGGAACCGATCGCATCGCCACCGGGGAGAGCGACGACGGCGCGTCGACACCGAGCCATCAACGGTCCCAGCACGCACACCGACGCACGGAACTGCTTCACCGCGTCGAAGTCTGCGTGGTACTTGGGTTCTGCGGGCGCTTCGATCGTGACCGTCTCACCGTCGATCTCAACGACAGCACCAAGACCGCGCAGAACGTCGGCCATGAGCGGGACGTCGGCGATCTCGGGCGAATTGGTCAACGTGGTCGTGCCCTCGGCGAGCAACGACGCAGCCATCAGCTTGAGGACACTGTTCTTGGCCCCACCGACCGACACCTCGCCATGCAGGCGTGCTCCCCCGGACACCAGAAACCGATCACTCACGTGAGATACCTTATCCGCCTCACGCCAGTGCTCGACGCACAGCACTGGACCTGCGGTTACATTTGGATTCATGGCCGTGCACTTGACTCGTATCTACACCCGCACCGGCGACGACGGCACCACCGGGCTCAGCGACTTCTCGCGCGTACCCAAGACCGATGCGCGCGTTGTCGCCTACGCCGACTGCGACGAGGCCAACACCGTTATCGGCGCGGCCCTCGCACTGGGTGGGCAGATCCCAGAAGCGATCGCCGGCGTGCTCACGACGGTCCAGAACGACCTCTTCGACGCCGGGGCCGACCTCTCGACACCAGTGGTCGAGGACCCCAAGTATCCGCCGCTACGCATCGAACAGAGCTATATCGATGCCCTCGAATCGTGGTGTGACGACTTCGGCGCCGACCTGGCCGCCCTGAATTCGTTCGTTCTGCCCGGTGGCACCCCGTTCGCCGCGCTATTACACCAGGCGCGCGCAGTCACTCGTCGAGCCGAACGTTCGGCGTGGGCTGCGGTCGACGCCGACCCCGAGCACACGTCCGTCCTACCCGCCCGGTACCTGAATCGGTTGTCGGATCTGCTGTTCATCCTGTCCCGAGTCGCCAATCGCGGACCGGACGGAGAGGGCGACGTCACCTGGATTCCCGGCGGGGATCGTCACCGCCCCTGAGCGCCGTGCTCGAGCGTCACGGCTCGGGCGTTACCGGTCAGGCGCTCCGACGCCGCTGTGAGCGCTGCGGAGCTCCCGCCTCCAGCCACGCCTGGAAGGCCGTGACCCCGTCGAGGGTCAGCGCGAGTTCGTACTCGCTGGGCTCGTCGTCGTCGTGGTATTCACGCACGTGCAGAATGGTCATCCCGTCGAGGATGACGCCCTCGGTGCCTGCAGCACACCGCCGACCGACGATCTCGATGCTGTGGCGGGGGAAGCGGCGTGACGGACCGGGCCGCAGCGAGCTGAGCCGGAAGTACCGCAGCGATTCGTCGCCGTAGTGGACGGTGCCGTGCCGCCAGCCCTCGTCGAGCTCGGCAGGCAGATCACGCAACAGCGCGGGGGTGCCCGCGCTGCGCAATTGTTGTAGTCGGTATGCCAGCAGGCCGCAGACAACCAGCGCCACCACAAGCAGAATCAGCAGGACGACCACAACGGTCACGCGGCATACCTCCCTCGCGCGGGTTGCATCACCGAGATGTCGGCGGGCTGTCGACGGGCTGTTTCGGTGATGACTCCCCCCAGCATGCCAGTAGACCGTATGACGCAGCCAGCCACCCGCGAAGCGCGGGTGGCCGGCAGACGACTACCGAGTCATCGTGATGACTCGTATTCAATTGTGACGCAACGGTTTTCGTCCAGATCAGGACGTCACCGCACGCATCGGCTCGTTCTCGATCAGGCGATCTGCTCCGCGGCGCGCAACCGTGCATGCGCACGGTTGTACTCCGTGGTACCGGGCTCTGCGGACTCGAGCGCGGACTTCTCGGCGTTGACGTCGACGCCGTCGGCCCATTCTGCGGCCTCGGCGAGAATCGTCACCGACTCGCCCGTCACCGAGATGAATCCGCCTTCGACGGCGGCCGCCTTGCGGGTGCCGCTCTCCTCGACGATCACCACGAACCCGCCGGGGACGAGTTGTCCGAGTAGCGGTTCGTGATTGGCCAGCACACCCATCTCGCCGACCGTGGTCTGCGCGATGACGAATGTGGCCTCACCCGAGTACAGCTCGGCGTCGGCGGATACGACCTCGACGTGGAAGGACTTCTCAGCCATGGCGTACCGCTACTTTCCGGCGAGCTTGGCGGCGGCTGCCTCCACGTCGTCGAGGCCACCGCAGCTGTTGAACGCCTGCTCCGGGTAAGCGTCGAACTCGCCCTTGCAGATGCGGTCGAACGCCTCGATGGTGTCGGCGAGCGGCACGACCGATCCGGGCTGGCCGGTGAACTTCTCGGCGACGAGGAAGTTCTGACCGAGGAACTTCTGGATGCGACGTGCGCGCTGCACCGTCACCTTGTCCTCTTCGGACAGCTCGTCCATACCGAGGATGGCGATGATGTCCTGGAGCTCCTTGTACTTCTGCAGGATGCTCTTGACCTCGTTGGCGACTCGGAAGTGCTCGTCTCCGACGATCGAGGCCTCGAGAATGCGCGACGTCGAGGTCAACGGATCCACCGCGGGGTAGATACCGAGCTGCGAGATCGGACGTGAGAGCTCGGTCGTCGCATCGAGGTGCGCGAACGTCGTGGCAGGCGCGGGGTCGGTGTAGTCGTCCGCTGGCACGTAGATCGCCTGCAGCGAGGTGATCGAGCGACCCTTGGTCGAGGTGATGCGCTCCTGCAGCTCACCCATCTCGTCGGCCAGCGTCGGCTGGTATCCCACGGCAGACGGCATACGACCGAGCAGCGTCGAGACCTCGGAGCCCGCCTGGGTGAATCGGAAGATGTTGTCGATGAACAGAAGCACGTCCTGGTGCTTCACGTCGCGGAAGTACTCGGCCATGGTGAGGGCCGAGAGAGCGACGCGCATACGCGTGCCCGGCGGCTCATCCATCTGACCGAAGACGAGGGCCGTGTCCTGGAGGACACCCATCTCTTCCATTTCCATGATGAGGTCGGTTCCCTCACGGGTCCGCTCACCCACGCCCGCGAACACCGAGGTACCGGAGAACTCACGGGCGATACGGGTGATCATCTCCTGGATGAGCACGGTCTTGCCCACGCCGGCGCCGCCGAACAGGCCGATCTTGCCGCCCTTGACGTACGGGGTCAGCAGGTCGATGACCTTGATGCCGGTCTCGAGGATCTCGGTCTTGCCCTCGAGCTCGTCGAAGGCCGGCGGCTTGCGGTGGATACCCCACTGCTCGCCATCGCGACCGAGGCCCGGGCTGTCGAGGCAGTCGCCGAGGGCGTTGAACACGTGGCCCTTGACCTGGTCACCGACCGGGACACGGATCGGGTAGCCCGAGTCGGTCACGATCGCACCGCGGACGAGGCCGTCGGTGGGCTGCATCGAGATGGTGCGGACCAGGTTGTCGCCGAGGTGCTGTGCGACCTCGAGGGTCAGCGTCTTGGCGACGGCCTCGAGTGTCACCTCGGTGTGCAGGGCGTTGAACAGGCCTGGGATCGAGCTGCGGGGGAACTCGACGTCGACGACGGGGCCGATGATGCGGACAACGCGGCCCTCGGTGGTCCCCGCCGACTGCGACGAGGGTGTCTCTACAGTTGCGGTCATGATGCTTGGGTCACTTCCTTTTGATCGAAGTTTGGGTGGGATCGGCGTCAGTTGGCGAGGGCGCTCGATCCGCCGACGATCTCGCTGATTTCCTGGGTGATCTGGGCCTGGCGGAGCTGGTTGGCCTCACGCGACAACGTCTTGGACAGTTCCTCGGCGTTGTCTGTCGCTGCCTTCATCGCCGTGCGACGTGCGGCCGACTCGGATGCGGCCGAGTCCAGTAGCGCCGCGTAGACGCGCGTGGCGACATACTTCGGCAACAGTGCCTCGAGGAGGGTCTCTGCGCTCGGCTCGAAGCTGTAGTTGCGCGACTCGTCGTCGACCTCGACCTCCCCGTGATCCGGGTTGTCGTTCTCGGTCACCACCAGTGGCGCCATGCGACGGACCTCGGGCGTCTGGGTGAGCATCGTGACGAACCGGGTGTAGACGATGTGCAATTCGTCGACGCCCTCGATGGTTCCCTCGCCGTCCGGCAGATCGATGCTCTCCCCCGACCCCGCCACGAAGAGGTCGACAAGGAAGTTGCTCGCCTGCGCCGCGTCCGCGTACTCCGGCGACTGCGAGAATCCGGTCCACGACGTCGCGACATCCATACCGCGGAAGGTGAAGTAGTTCACGCCCTTGGTGCCCATCACGAAGAGGACCGGCTCCTTGCCCTCCTCACGGATGAGCGAGATGAGCTCGCGCGATGACCGCAGCACGTTCGCGTTGTAACCGCCGGCCATGCCGCGGTCGCTGGTGATCACCAGAATCGCGGCGCGTTTGGGATTCTCGCGCTCCTTGAGCAGCGGATGGTCGAGCGACCCGGCGCTGCTGGCCAGTTCGGAGAGCACCTTGGTCATCTCTTCCGAGTAGGGCTTCGCTGCCGCCACCCGGGCCTGAGCCTTGGTGATACGCGACGTCGCGATCAGCTCCTGCGCCTTGGTGATCTTCTTCGTCGATTGGACCGACCGGATGCGTGAGCGCAGCTCACGAATGCTGGCCATGAGCCCTCACCCCTTCTTCCTTGGCACGGATACGCCCGATGCGGGCACGGACGGACACGCGATCACTTCCGGATCTTGATCTGTTCTTGCTCGACGTCGTCGGCGTCCATCGCGGCTGCCTCTGCCTCGTTGACGACGCGCTTGCCGTCGTGGGTGAGGTAGCTGTTCTTGAACTTGTTGGTCTCGGCGACGAGTGCCTCTGCCTGGTCGTCGGTGAGCACCTGGCCGCCCGCGATCGAGTCGTAGACGCCGGTCGCGTTGTGATGCAGGTGGCTCAGCAGCTGGGTCTCGAAGTTCCGGACATCGTCGACCGGGACCGAGTCGTAGTGGCCCTCACCACAGAGGTAGATCGAAACGATCTCGTCCTCGACCGAGTAGGGGCTGTACTGATCCTGCTTGAGCATCTCGACCCACCGGGCACCGCGCTCGAGCTGCGCCTTCGACGCTGCGTCGAGGTCGGAGGCGAAGGCAGCGAAGGCTTCGAGTTCGCGGAACTGCGCGAGCTCGAGACGCAGCGAGCCGGACACCTTCTTGAGGCCCTTCGTCTGAGCGGCACCACCAACGCGCGAGACCGAGGTACCGACGTTGATCGCAGGACGAACGCCCTTGTTGAACAGGTCGGACTCGAGGAAGACCTGACCGTCGGTGATCGAGATGACGTTGGTCGGAATGAACGCCGACACGTCGTTGGCCTTGGTCTCGATGATCGGCAGCGCGGTCATCGAGCCGCCACCGAGCTCGTCGGAGAGCTTCGCCGCGCGCTCGAGCAGACGCGAGTGCAGGTAGAAGACGTCACCGGGGTAAGCCTCGCGGCCCGGCGGACGACGCAGCAGCAGCGAGATGGCGCGGTAGGCCTCGGCCTGCTTGGTGAGGTCGTCGAAGACCACGAGAACGTGCTTGCCCTGGTACATCCAGTGCTGGCCGAGGGCCGAACCGGTGTACGGGGCCAGCCACTTGAAGCCTGCCGAGTCGGAAGCGGGTGCGGCGACGATGGTGGTGTACTCCATTGCGCCGGCCTCTTCGAGTGCCGTCTTCACACCCGCGATGGTCGAGCCCTTCTGACCGATCGCGACGTAGATGCACCGGACCTGCTTACTCGGGTCGCCGGTTGCCCAGTTGTCCTTCTGGTTCAGGATCGCATCGACACACACAGCGGTCTTACCGGTCTTGCGGTCGCCGATGATGAGCTGACGCTGTCCGCGACCGATCGCGGTCATGGCGTCGATGGCCTTGATGCCGGTAGCCAGCGACTCCTCGACCGGCTGACGCTCGAGCACGGT
The DNA here is from genome assembly GCF_001665475.1 of Gordonia sp. 852002-51296_SCH5728562-b. Taxonomy (NCBI): domain Bacteria; kingdom Bacillati; phylum Actinomycetota; class Actinomycetes; order Mycobacteriales; family Gordoniaceae; genus Gordonia; species Gordonia sp. 852002-51296_SCH5728562-b. The sequence goes on from NZ_LZMI01000007.1 coordinate 19,441, forward strand.
GGCAGCCTGGAGTTCGAGGACACGATTGTCCTCGGCCTCGATGTCGCCGAGTCCATCGATCGGAGCGCCCAGCGGGTCGACAACGCGACCGAGGAACTTGTCGCCGACGGGCACCGAGAGCACCTCGCCGGTGCGGCTGACCTGGCCGCCTTCTTCGAGATCCTCGTAGTCACCGAGGATGACCGCGCCGATCTCGTCCTCGTCGAGGTTCAGTGCCACACCCTGGATGCCGCCGGGGAACTGCAACAGTTCGTTGGCCATTGCGCCCGGAAGGCCGCTGACGTGGGCGATGCCGTCAGCCGTGTCGGTGATCGTGCCGACCTCGTCGCGCGAGGCTTCGGCTTCGAACGACGAGACGTACTGCTCGATCGCTCCCTTAATCTCGTCTGCTGAGATCGTCAACTCCGCCATGGGTTCTCGTCTTTCTTGATGTCGGTCGGTGTGAGTGAGTCGTGGTGGTGAGGTGTCGTTCGCGACTGCGAGACGCGGCTACCTCGGCAGTGTCTCCGCTGCTTTTGCCAGGCGTGTCGCGATGTCGGCCTCGATGACCTCGTCTCCGACACCGATACGCAGTCCGCCGATGATCGACGGGTCGATCTCGGTCTGCACCGAGATCTTGCGGTGGTAGATCTCGGCGAGCACTCCACCGAGACGTTGCTTCTGAGCATCGCTCAATTCGGCTGCAGACACCACATGGGCGACTGTTTCGCCACGCATGGCCGCGGCCAATTGCGCGAGCTGGTCGACAGCGGACTCCGCGGGCTGCCCGTTGAGGAGGCTGATCGTCTGGGTGAGCAGGTGCGCGGTGTAATTGCCGATCTGGCTCCCCAGCAGCCCGGTGAGCAGGCCGTTGCGCTTCTCCGCGGGCTTGGTGAAGTCGGTCAGCAATGAGGCGAGCGTGGGATTCGCCTCGAGTAGACGGCTCACCCGGAACAGTTCGTCCTCGACCTGTTCGATCTGACCGTCACGCTCAGCCGCAGTGAGTACCACCAGCGCGTTCTGTCTGCGCAGCGCGACCAGGATGTCGTTGGGCTGCGACCAGTGCTGAGCAACGGCGGACGCAACGACCTCGACCGCGATCGGCGATGCCTTGCCGTCGAACAGACTGTGCACCAACTGCTTCTTGAGGGCCGGGAAATCCTCGTCCTCGGTGAACTTCTTCCGCAGCACCGGGTTGTGCTGGAGGAAGTCGATGATCTGCGTGAGATCCTCGCTGGCCGCGAGCAACTCCTGCGGAGACTTACCCTCGGTGTTGGAGCTGAACTCGCGCGCGACCGCACGTGCCGCGTCACGGCTGGCGGCGTGCATCGAGTGCAACCCGATCAGTTCACTCGAACTCCGCACCCCGGTCGAGGGCTGTCCGCCCCGCGACATGGCCGCGAGCTCGTCGATGACCCGATCGACGGTCTCCGACTGGTTGGCCGGGTCGGCGAGGTGATCGCGCACGATCTTGCCTGCGCCATCGACCGCGGTGAGTCCGAGCTCGCTACGCAACTGGCGGACCATCGACGTGCGAATGAGTTCGCCCTGCGCCTTGCCGTGCTCGGAGATGCGCTTGACCTCGACGTCGGCCTGCTTGTGCAGGTCGTCGGCGATGCCCTTGGCATCCTCGATCGCACCCTCGTGTAGTTGTTTGGCCTCGACCTTGGCCTGCTCGATCGAGCGCTCGTGTGCGACCTTGGCGTCTTCGAGGCGCGCCTTGGCCGCATCGCTCTCGGCCACCTGCTGGTCGACGACGTCCTGTGCGCTCTTCACGGTCTTCCGCAAGAACGGCACGACGAACTTCCACAACAGCGCAATGATGAGCAGAAAGCCGACAAGCTGTCCGATAAATACGTCCACTGCTACTTCACCGTCTCAGTCTCTGGCGAGGCGGTCGTCGCCCCTGAACTTTGCACGCCGGCACCCTGTGTCCCGAGAACACGGTCAGCAAGCGTCCGCGACAGTGAGTCGACGTCGCGCTTGGCCTCGGTCATGGCGTTGTCGGCCTCAACCTTGAGGTCTGCGGAGATCTTCGCGAGAGCGGCGTCGGCCTCATCCTTTGCACGCCGCTTCGCATCCGACAACTCCTCGTTCCCCTTGGCCCGCGCTTCGTCCCGGATTCTGGTCGCGTCGGCGCGGGCTTCCTTCATTCGGGCCTGATACTCCCGGTCGGCGTCCTCGTAGATCGCCGCAGCGGCATTGTTGTCCTCAGCAGTCTTCGCGACCCGTGCCTGCCGTTCGTCGAGCACCTTGACAATCGGTTGCACGATCCACGCGCGGATCACGATCAGCACGACGACGAAGATCAGCAGACACGCGAAGAACGTGCCATTGGGGATCAAGAAGTTCTCTGCGGCGAGATTCATGGTTCAGATGTCCCTTGTTGTTCGAGGAACCCGACTAAAACCGGGAAGATCAGGACTGGCCGGAAATCGGGGTGGCGAACACGAACAGCGCCATGAACGCGAGGTTGATGAAGTACGCGGCCTCGACCAGACCGACGGTGATGAAGAACGGAGTGAACAGACGGCCCTGTGCCTCCGGCTGACGTGCGATGCCGGAGATCAAGGCGGAACCGGCGATACCGTCACCGACGCCGGCACCGATTGCGCCGCCACCCATGATGAGGCCGCCACCGATCAACGCGCCCAGACCAATCAGATTCGGATCCATTGAGAACTTTCCTTTCGGGTGATACTGGCAATCGGATTGCCAGGTCTAAGGTCCGACCGACGCGCTGCCGGCCGGGGTCGGACTAGCTAGTGGTCTTCGTCCGTCTCCATGGCCTGGCTGAAGTACAGCACGGTCAGCAGGGAGAAGATGAATGCCTGGATGAGGCCGACGAACAGGTCGAACGACTTCCAGATCGCGTTCGGCGCCCACATGATGTAGGCGGGGAACAGCGCGATCAGCGCGACCATGATGCTGCCTGCGAACATGTTGCCGAAAAGACGGAGGGAGAGCGAAACAGGCTTCGCGATCTCTTCGATGATGTTGATCGGGGCCAGGAATGCGACGTGACCCTTGACCAGACGCTTGAAGTGACCGATCGGTCCGCGGCGTCGGATTCCGGCAGCCATGTACCAGACGAAGACGAACAACGCGAGGGCGTAACAGAAGTTGACATCGCTGGCCGCGGGCGCGAACACCTCGGCGCTCTTGCCCTCGGAGTCGGCGTACTGCAATGGCAGCACCGACAGCCAGTTCGCGATGAGGATGAACGTGAAGAGGGTGACGGCAAGGGGTAGGACGAAGCCGCCGACCTTCATGCCCATCGAGTTCTCGATCTGGCTGCGCATCTGTGTGGTGACGGCCTCGAAGAACAACTGCACCGAATTGGGACGCTTGGAGGTCATCCGCGAGCGCACGAAGAACGCGAGCGCGATCACGATCACTGCCGCGATGGCGGTGGCGATGATCGTGTCGATGTTCCACGTCATGCCCAGCCATTCCACCTGCTTGTGGTGGCCGACCTCGATCTGGGCCTCGGCCAGCACGAGGGTATCGGCGCCGTAAGTCGATGCGATCATAGCTGCTTACGAAGTCCTTTCATCACCGGAATCACCGTGTTCAGCACCAGGACAACCTGGCCGAGAGCGAGTCCGAACATCACGCCCAGCCCTTCGGGCCGGAACAGGAACGCCGCCGCCAGCGCGAGCACAGTGATGGCTCCGAGGCGTGCGGCAGAGTTGACGGCGAGCAGTTTCTTGCGAGGATTCTCTTCTGCCGCAACACGTTCGACGGACATGATGACCATCTTGGTGTTGATGAAGACGGCGACCACACCGATTGCGAAGAACAGCGGGAACAACCAGCTCCCGAGGAACACCGCAATGATCGCGACGATGACGGTCAGTACGGCGGCGATGATCGCCGGTCGTCGGAGGCCGGTCGGCGCGGGCGGGTAATACACGGGAGCCGAGTCAGGGGCGGACGTCGCCATTGCCTCTCCTCACGTGAACGCCTCAATGCCAAGGGCATCAGGCTATGAGCGTCCGTCTTCGCGGCAGGTGCCGCCGAGCGTACGCTCTGCATTTGCAGTGACCTTATCAACACGGCTTGCCGTGGTCACCGGGGGGTGGCCTCGCAGAATGTGTTGGCTTCCCGAGGTGGGGGCACGTCGCGCCCGTGGCGCGTCATACGCTTCCCCCTCAAGTACTACAGCTGATAGTACACGATTTTACTGTCCGGTTACCTAACCGGTCGGCCGACCGTCCCCCACCCTGCCGAATCGGCCCCTACCTGGCCTTTCGATCATTCACTGCTGCCACTGAGGACGTGTGGTCAACGTAGGGCCCGCGCGGTCCGCAGCTCCGCGATGCGCCGCTGAAGCCGAGGTGCCATTGTCGCCAACATCGCGACCACGAGACCGGCTGCAAACGCAGGCACGACCACCGACATCGGGAAGATCGTGCTCGCAGCCACCGAGAACGCCAGGATGCCCACCCAGAGGTAGATGATCAGCGCAACGCGACGCTGTGAATGCCCCAGTTCGAGCAGGCGGTGATGCAGGTGCAGCTTGTCGGGCGTATAGAACCCGACGCCTGCCCTGGTGCGTCGCACCACCGCCATCAGCATGTCGAGCATCGGAATGAAGACAACCGCCGCAACCAGGATCAGGGGCGAGAGCAGTGTGAACACGTCGGCAGGACCGTACGCATTCACCGCGATACGGCCCGACGCACTCGTCGACGCCGCCGCGAGCATCAAGCCGATGAGCATCGCACCCGAGTCCCCCATGAAGATCCTCGCAGGCGAGAAGTTGTGCGGAAGGAACCCGAGGCAGGCGCCCGCGAGTGCGACCGAGATCAGCGCGGGTGGGTAGTAGCTGACGTCGCCCCCCTGATCGCGAAGCAGCCCGAGCGAGAACATGCAGATGGCCGACGCGGAGATGAGTCCGAGTCCCGCGGCGAGACCGTCGAGTCCGTCGATGAAGTTGACGGCGTTGATGGTGGCGACGGTGATCACGACTGTCAGGAGTCCTGACTGGAACGGGTCGAGGACGATGGTCCCGATGTTTCCGAACGGGACGGGCACCTGCAGCCAGCTCACTCCCATCACCACCATGACGCCCGCCGCGGTCAGCTGACCGACGAACTTCGTCAGTGCGTCGAGTCCCCACCGGTCGTCGATGATCCCGACGATGACGATGACCGCCCCTGCGGTCACCACCGCCCCCATGTCGTTGGTGTAGGCGAAACCCCGGTTGAGCGCAGGGAGATTGGCGGCCAGGACGATAGCCGCGACCACGCCGGCGAACATGCCGACTCCGCCGAGTCGCGGGGTGGGAATGGTGTGCACGTCTCGGACACGGGGCACAGCCACCGCACCCACTCGGATCGCGATCACACGGACCAGCGATGTCAGCAGGTATGTGATGGCCGCCGCGGTCAGCCCGACCAGCAGCAACTCGCGCAGCGGAACACCGGCACCGCCCGAGCCGGAGTCGGCAGACAGCATGTCCGCGACGACCATGCTGGTACCGGTGACGGGCTCGAGCATCAGTTGACCAGGCTGGCCGGATCGACGTCGAGCACCTCTGCCACCTCGGCCGTGGTCACTGCCCCCTCGCGCAGCACGCGGGGTGTGGATCCGGTGATGTCGACGATGGTCGACGGCTCCCCCTTGGGCGCCCTCCCACCGTCGAGGTACACCGACACCGAGTCGCCGAGCTGCTCGCGGGCATCGTCGCACGTGATGGCGGGAGGCCTGCCCGACACGTTGGCACTCGAAACCGCCATTGGCCCGACCTCGCGCAGCACCTCGATGGCCACCGGATGCAGCGGCATCCGCAACATCACGGTGCCCGACGTGTCGCCGAGATCCCAGGCGAGCGACGGAGCCTGTTCGACGACGAGACTCACGCTGCCCGGCCAGAACGCCTCGACAAGGCTGCGCGCCACGGCCGACACCGACAAGACGAGACCGTCGATGGAATGCCAGGAGCCAACCAGAACCGGGACCGGCATGTCGCGTCCCCGGTGTTTCGCGGCCAGGAGATCGGTGACGGCCTCGGCGTCGAACGCGTTGCAGCCGATGCCGTAGACGGTGTCGGTCGGTGTGACGATCAGGCGTCCCGCCTTGGCTGCCCCCACGGCCGCCTGGATTCCGGCGGAGCGGGTTGCCTCGTCAGAGCAATCGAAAACGGTACTCACCCGTTCATCCTTTCACGCGACACGTCTGGCCCGGATCAAGGTCGACGGCGCGCGGTCACGACCCGCGGCCGACCAGCGAGGTCGAGGCGCGCAACGACGTCGTCGAATCGCCCGGTCGTCTCAAGTGCCCCGACCACCTGGGACGACGTCGAATCGTCATGTTCGACGGCGATGCGCCCGTCGACTGCCAACAGTCGCGCGGCGACGTCGGCGAGCGGCGTGATCACGCTCATGCCGTCGTGACCGGCGAACACGGCTTCGGCAGGATCCGCTTCGACCTCGGGCGAGACGTCGGTGTCGGTGGGCACATAGGGCGGGTTCGCCACGATGAGGTCGAGCGAGCCGTCGGGGATGTGATCGCGCAGTTGCGCGTGGTCGGTGACATCGGCGCCGAGAACTGCCACCCGATCGCCGACACCGAGGTTCTCGACATTCCGGCGTAGCCACAACAATGCCGACGCCGACTTCTCGACCGCCACCACACGGGCCGACGGCACCGACTCGGCGATCGCGATCGCAAGGGCTCCGCTGCCGCTGCACAGATCGGCGACGAGCGGGTGTGGGATACCGCGAAGATTCTCGACGGCCCATTCGAGCATCAGCTCGGTCTCGGGCCGCGGCACGAACACCCCGGGGCCGACGGCCAGGTCGATGGGGCCGAACGCTGCGCGACCGATGATGTGCTGCAACGGAATTCGACGCGCACGCTGCGCAACGAGTTCGCGATACCGTTTCCGGTGACCCGCGTCTGGTCCGTCGGCGAAGGCCAGAGAGCCCCGACCGACGTCGAGGACGTGCGCCAACAACCACTCCGCGTCGCTTCGCGCCGAATCGATCCCGGCCTCCGCGAGCAGCGATGTCGCCGCAGATATCTCCGACGCCACAGATGACTCTTGGGCCGCAGATGACTCTTGGGCCGCAGACACCGCTGGCGTCAGCCGGTCACTTGTCACGACGATCGACCTCACTCGGCCTCGAGCCGCGCCTGACGATCCGCGGCCACGAGTGCGTCGAGCAGTGCGTCCATGTCGCCATTCAGCACGGCATCGAGATTGTTTGCCTTGTATCCGATCCGGTGATCGGTGATCCGGTTCTCCGGAAAGTTGTAGGTGCGGATGCGTTCGGATCGATCGACCGTCCGGATCTGCGCAGCCCTGCCCTCCGCGGCCGCGGCGTCGGCCTCCTCCTCGGCAGCGGATTGCAACCGCGCAGCGAGCACCTGCATGGCACGGGCTTTGTTCTGAAGCTGCGACCGCTCGTTCTGGCAGGTCACGACGATCCCGGTGGGTAGGTGGGTGAGACGAACCGCCGAGTCGGTGGTGTTGACGCCCTGCCCACCCTTGCCCGACGACCGGTAGACGTCGATCCGCAGGTCGGACTCGTCGATCTCGACCTCCTCGACCTCCTCGGGCTCCGGATAGATCAGCACGCCCGCGGCCGACGTGTGGATACGCCCCTGCGACTCGGTCACCGGGACACGTTGCACGCGGTGCACGCCGCCCTCGAACTTCAGTCGCGACCACACACCGTCGCGCGAGGGCTCGCGGCCCTTGATCGACAGCGTGGCCTCCTTGTAGCCCCCGAGATCGGACTCGGTGACACCGAGGACCTGGGCCTTCCATCCGTGCCGCTCGCAGTACTTGAGATACATGCGTGCCAGGTCGGAGGCGAACAGCGCCGACTCCTCGCCGCCTGCACCCGACTTGATCTCCAACACGACGTCGTCGGAATCGTGCGGATCGCGCGGTGCGAGCAGATCGGTCAGCGTCGCGTCCAGAGATTCGACCGCAGCCTCGAGAGCGGGAATCTCCTCGGCGAACGCCGCGTCGTCTGCGGCGAGTTCCTGTGCGGCGGCGAGGTCATCGCGCGCGGTCTGCAGCTTCGAATACGTCGCCATGATCGGCGCGAGCTCAGCAAATCGCTTGCCCACCCGTCGCGCATGCGACGGATCGTCGTGCAACGAAGGGTCGGAGAGCTGCTGCTCGAGCCCGGCGTGCTCGGCCAGAATGTCATCGATGGCTCCGCCGTTGGCGCCGCCTGAAGCGTCGCGCGTCTGCGCGCTCTTGTTCACCGCTCGTCCTCCTGATACTTCCTCGCCCGACGAATCGACGCCTGACCACACCAACCGACGCCTGGCCCAACCAAAACGACGCCTGGCCTGACAAATACAACGCCTGGCACAACGAAAACGACGCCCGACCCGGTCTGTCTGACCGGGCGGGCGTCGTCGGGATAGCTACTTGGCGTCTGCGTTCTTGGTGCGCTTGCCGTAGCGCTTCTCGAAGCGCGCGACGCGGCCGCCGGTGTCGAGGATCTTCTGCTTGCCCGTGTAGAACGGGTGGCACTGCGAGCAGACTTCGACGTTGATCCGACCGTTCTCGGCGGTGCTGCGGGTCTCGAAGGTGTTGCCACAGCCGCAAACGACCGTGGTCACGTGGTAGTCGGGGTGAATTCCCTGCTTCATTCTGGTGTCCCTTTCTATGGTCGCCGGGTCACCGCCGCGATTCGGCGGTGTGAACCGGTACCGGACTCGACCGATCAGTATGCCATCGCCCCAGGCCCAGACGGAAATCGCAACCTGCTGGTTGGCGACGACCGCGGGCGCCGGAACCGACTCGACTGCCTGTCACCCGCCTCAACACGGCCCCACCCGTATTCATTCCGGCGCAGCTCTCACTCCGCCGAAAGCGCCACACGCTGCGTAAACGTGCATACGTGACGCGTCGAAGACGTGCGTCGACGCTTCTTGTGAAGGTAAGCCTTAGTTTACTGTGCCTTACCTAAGTTATAGTCGTGCGAGCCGCTCCAACGCCGCAGCGGGTTGCATTCGCATCTAGAACCCACATCCCTACGAGAGGACCTGCGTGCACGCGATCCGGAGACCACACCTGGTGTGGGATCACAGCGACGAAAAGAGCAGCTGCGGCGTCGGCTTCCTCACGCGCAAAGACGGCAGGGCAACGCATGACGTCATTGACATGGCACGTGAGGCGCTCTGTTCGGTACCCCACCGAGGTGGAATGTCGGCGCTCGGCATCGGCGACGGTGGCGGCGTGTCCATGGATCTGTCCCGACGCTTCTTTCGTTCGGTGACCGGCCGACCCGACCTCGAGCTCGGCCGATTCTGCGTCGGCAACTTCTTCCTCCCGCCGTCGCCGGCCGCAGCAGCGAGAGCCACGCGACTCATCGAGCGCACGATGCACGACCGCGGATTCACCGACCTGTGCGTGCGCGATGTTCCCGTCGACCCCTCGGTGCTGCGGCCCGCATCCGCGGCAGCGCAGCTCCCGATCCGGCAATGGGTGTTCGCCGCACCCGATCCCTGCCCCGATCCGGCCGATCTCGACCACCTTGTCCAGCAGGCACTGCTGCACATCGAGTCGATCGCCTACACCTCAGACGAGTTCGCGGGCCTCTATCCCCTGTCGCTGTCCGCACGCACGCAGGTCCTCAAGGGCAGGCTCTCGTCGAACGAGGTCGTCGACTACTTCACCGACCTCGCCGATCCGGACCACCGCGTCCACACGCTGTATTTCCACACGCGCTTCTCCACCAACACCGACCCGCATCCCACGATGGCCCAGCCATTCCGGCTCCTCGCACACAATGGCGAGCTCAACACCGACAAGAAGAACCGCATCGCGCAGGTCACCGCGGCCGCGGCATCCGGGAAGACCATCTCGCGACCGCCGGGCCAATCCGATTCCAGCAGACTCGACCAGACCGTCGCCGCGCGTGTCGTGTCCGAGCGCGTCGACCTCGTCACCGCGATCGTGTCGATGATGCCGCCCGCCTGGGAGAACGACACGACACTCGCCCCCGAGGTTCGGGCGATGTTCGAGTACTTCTCTCTCTACGAGGAGAAGAACGATGGCCCGGCGGCCGTGGTGTTCGGCGACGGCACTGTCATCGGCGCACGCCTGGACCGACTCGGACTACGCCCCCTGCGCACCGTCGAGACCGCCGACTACCTGTGCGCGTTCTCTGAGGCGGGACAGATCTCGTTCCCACCGGAGCGCGTGATCGCCCGTGGGCGTGTCTCCGCGGGCGGGATGATCTACTACGACCATCGCGAGCACCGCAGCTACACCACCGAACAGGCGTACGCGAAGCTCGCCGCGGCACGCGACTACCCGGCACTCCTGGATGCCGCGCGGGTCGAACTGACAGCGCTTGCGCCACAACACTCTTCACGCAGTCCCGAGAACGGCGATTCGCCGACCCTTCCCTGCGACGATCCGACGCTGACGGACCATCAACGCTTCCGCGCGTATCACCTCGACCAGGAAAGCCTGCGGTACTTCGTCGACCCGATGATCGACGACGGTGTCGAACGCGTCTCCGCAATGGGTTTCGGCAACGCGATCAATGCGCTCACCAATCGGGAGCCCAGCGTCGCCCGTTACTTCTCGCAGCGATTCGCGCAGGTCACCAACCCACCGCTGGACAGTATCCGTGAAGCGGACGGGATGTCGCTGCGCGTTGCGCTCTGCGCCCGACCCCAGATCAGCGAGATCGCCACGGCAACAGCGCATTCGAACCGTCAGATCATCATCCCGTCACCGATTCTCGACGCTGCCGCACTCGGCGTGTTGCTCGCACAGGACGAATCCCCCGTCCGCGTCTTCGACGCCACTTTCGCATTGCCGGAGGTAGCCGAGGGTGCCAATACGGCAGGCGACGACACCGCCGCGGTCGTCGACGCCGTGGAGCGAGTGTGCACCCAGGTTGTCGAGTTCGCCTCCGCCACCGGCGGAATCGCGGTCCTCAGCGACCGTGCGATCCGGGCCGATCGTGCCGCTTTGCCGATGATCTTCCTCGTCTCTGCGGTCAACCAGCGCCTGATCGCCTCGGGCACACGGCTACGCGTGTCCCTAGTGGCGGATTCGGGCCAGATCGAGTCGTCGCATCATCTTGCCGCGATCCTCGGCTTCGGAGCCGCTGCGGCACATCCACATTCGGTTGCGCGACGCGCCACGCGCTCCGGTGATCCACAGGATGCGGCGACGGGATTCGCTCGCTGGGCTGCGGCAGCCACGAAGTCACTCATGAAGACCATGGGCCGCGTCGGATTGTGCACCGTCGAGAGCTACATCGGTGGCGAGTTCTTCGAGCCGAACTTCCTCGACACCTCCGACCCCATACTCGCAGAATGGTTTCCGACGATGCGCTCGCCGGCCGGTGGAGCCGCGCTTGCCGACGTCGTCGACGCCATCACGGGTGCTCACCGAGCCGCGATGGCCACACCGGCCGCGTCGTCGGACAAAGACCTCCCACTGCTCGGGCTCTTCAAGGAACGGTCCGACGGCGCAGGCCACTCCTTCGGCGTCGCGGCTGTCCGCGGCTACGGCCAGATGACCTCGGAGAAGCTGCAATTCGTCACGGCGACAGTCGACTCCGTTCGCGCCGACGAGGCCGGTGCCACGGATCTTCTACGACTGCTCACGCTCGGCGACCTCGACGACGCGTTCGGCGAGACCGCGCAGTTGTACTCGTCGAGCAGCTACGACAGGCTCAGCGATGCCGAGATCGACGCATTCTCCATCACCGATGCCTACCGCGCATTCGCCGACGACCTCGCGCGGACCCGGGCGGAACGCCCGAGCGCCGTGCGCGACGTCCTCGACCTTCGTCGTGCCGAGACACCCCGTGGGCTGACAGATGTGCAGCCCGCCCATGAGATCACCGCAACCTTCGCGTCCGGAGCCATGAGTCATGGCGCCCTCGTAGCCCAGGCACACGAAGCAATTGCCCACGGCACCAACATGGTCGGCGCGTTGTCGAACAGCGGCGAAGGCGGCGAGCACTTTTCGAGATACGGCACGCTGCGTGCGTCGAGGATCAAGCAGTTCGCGTCGGGAAGATTCGGAATCTGGGCGGGGTACCTCGCCGACCCCATGCTCACCGAACTCGAGATCAAGATCGGCCAGGGCGCGAAACCGGGTGAGGGAGGGCAACTTCCGGCACCCAAGGTCACCGTCGAGATCGCCGCGGCCCGCGGCGGCACTCCGGGCGTCGAACTCGTCTCTCCCCCACCGCATCACGACACGTACTCGATCGAGGATCTCGCGCAACTCATCCACGACTGCAAAGCAGCGCGGGTGCGTGTGATCGTGAAGCTGGTGTCGTCGGAGGGCATCGGAACCATCGCCGTCGGAGTCGCCAAGGCAGGCGCCGACGTGATCAACGTCGCTGGGAACACCGGCGGCACCGGCGCGGCGTCGGTCACCAGCCTGCGCTACGCCGGACGTGCAGCCGAGATCGGCCTCGCCGAAGTGCACCAGGCGCTCTGCGCGCACGGTCTCCGCGACAAGGTCGTCCTCCGCGCGTCGGGGGCTCATCAGACAGGTCGCGACGTCGTGGTCTCGGCACTACTCGGTGCCGACAGCTTCGAGTTCGGTACCGCCGCCCTGATGATGATGGGCTGCGTGATGGCCAAGAACTGCAACATCAAGTGTCCGGCTGGCCTCACGACCAATCCCGAACTGTTCGACGGGGATCCGCGCGCCATGGCGCAGTACCTGCTCAACGTCGCGCACGATGTGCGGGAGATTCTCGCCGACCTCGCACTCGGAGATCTGCGCGCGGCACGCGGTCGCACCGACCTACTCGTCGGAATCGACCACCCTGCGATAGTCGGGCGCCTCGACACCGCGCCGCTCCTCGCGCGCGTCGACGGCGAAGTCATCACCGATCCGGTCTACCTCGAGGCCGACTTCTCCGTCGACGACTCGCTGCTGACCCAGGTGCGCGAGTCGCTCTTCGACGCCGGGGCCACCAGTGTCGTCACCACCCCGACGATCCTCGGCAATCGGAACAAGAGTGTCGGTGCGCAACTGGCCGTCGACATCGAGCGCGTCCTCAACCACACCGCACCCGACGACCCCGCTTCCGAACACATCGACCTGGCGCCGACCGTCTACGTCGACGAACGCGGGCGTCGTTATCTCGCACCCGATTCCGTCACCATCCCCACGTCGGGGTCTGCAGGGTTGTCCTACGGCGCCTTCTGCAACGACGGCCTGCGCCTCGAGCACACCGGTACGTGCAACGACGGTGTGGGAAAGTCGATGTCGGGCGGCGCGGTCGTGGTGCGCTCTCCCGGTGGAGGTTCGCCCGCGGAGGGCGGCAACGTCCTGGTCGGCAACTTCGCACTGTTCGGGGCACCGGTGGACGCCTGTTCGTCGAAGGTGAAGCCGGAGACCGCTTCGCCGTACGCAATTCGGGTGCCACCGCAGTGGTCGAGGGCATCGGCGAGTTCGGTTGTGAATACATGACCAACGGCGCCGTCCTCAACATCGGCGGATTCGGCCGAGGACTCGGCAACGGCATGAGCGGCGGCTTCCTCTATCAATACGATCCGGCCTGTGTGCTCGCCGACCGGATCAGTTCGGACTCGGTGCTCGTCGGGGCGATCACGGGAGTCGACGACCCGCTCGCACCAATCCACCACCACGCGGTCCACCTACTCCTCGAGATGCATGCGGAGGCAACCGGTTCCGCACTCGCCACCCGGCTCCTCGAGAACTGGGAGACCGAGCGGCACTACATCAGCTACGCGATGCCGCGCGCCCTGGTGACTCATCAGGACGCCCCGACGCTGTTGGCCACGATCGGTCACCGCGCACTCGTCGACGAACTGTCCGGGTCCATCGCCACCGATCAAATCAGGACTCTCAAGCGACATGTCAAAAGCCAGACGCCGATACTCGACGGCCTCGTCCCCGATTACGGTCACACCGATGACGCCACGATGTACCGGCTCCTCAACGCGTTCACCGTGTTCCATCTCGCCCGCGAGATCGCCCAGACGCGTCTACGTCGTTCGAGATCGACGGTCGTCGGTGCGGATTCGCGGTCGGAACACCTCGTCGCGCGAGCCGCACGCAACCTCGTCCTGACCGAAGACTTCGACCTCATCACACGCGTGGGCACGTTCGTCCGCGACATCCTCGCCGACTACGACGAACAACAGATCGCCGCGCTCATCTCCGCCAAACGGATCGACGACTACAAGCGGGCGCTCGCCGCCCGCAACGTGCGCTCCGTCGACGCGCCGGCGACCTACGGCTGGATCATGCACCAGGACAACCACATCCGTGACGTGTTGGGTTCACTCCCCGACTTCGACGCCCTGTTCGCTTCGCGGACCGTGCCGACGGTCGTCGAGGCACTCGCGGCTGCGGAGCCGCACAGCCCCGTCGCGGCAGCGACACCACACAGCCCCGTCGCGGCAGACGACATCGCACCTCTCTCACACCCGAAGGCGGGATGACATGCAACTGCCCTATATTCCCACCGACATTCCCTTCACGGGCGACCAGAAAGCTTGGCTTGCAGGCTTCCTCGCGGGCCTGAACACGAGAATGACCATGCCGCAACCGGCCTCTGCGCTCGGCGTCGGACACACGCAGGCCGAATCGACGTCGGCCGGACAGTCCCAGCCATTGCTCATCGCCTATGGCACCCAGACCGGAAACGCGGAGATGCTCGCCGAGAAGGCGAAGGCGAAGGCCGCGGAGATCGGCCTCGATGCACGAGTCAGCGACCTTGCCGACCTCGACCTCGCCACGCTCGGCACGACGACTCGACTGCTCGTCGTCACGTCGACCTACGGTGAGGGCGACATGCCAGACGACGCCGAGGACTTCTGGCAGGCACTCGCCGCGCCCGAGGTCGGTCGACTCGACGGGCTGACATTCGGCGTTCTCGCACTCGGGGATTCGATCTACGATGGCTTCTGTCAGGCGGGCAAGAATGTCGACACGCGGCTCGCGGAACTAGGTGCGACACGGGTCGTCGAACGTGTCGACTGCGATGTCGACTATCAGCAGACGGCCGACGAGTGGCTGGCGCGGGCACTACCCCTGTTCGCGCAGGCCACATCTGAACCCGAATCGTCGACCGATGCGCAGGCGGGCGAAACCGGAGCCGCGACGACCGTCGCCGAGATCACTGACGTCGAGATCACTGGGACCGGCAGATCCGACGCAGCGAAGTCGCCGAAGCCGGCACGCCAACGCAAGTCGACGTGGGGTCGCAAGAATCCCTACCCGGCGACGGTGATCGCCAACAGCGTTCTCTCCGGCACCGGTTCGGCCAAAGAGGTTCGGCACCTGGTGATCTCGCTGGGCGACAGTGGCATCACCTACGAGCCCGGCGACGGACTGAGCGTCGTACCGCGCAACGATCCCGCGCTCGTCGACCGCATCATCGACAGGCTCGGTGTCTCACCGCAGACACCGGTCGTCGATCGCAAGGAGCAGCGTCTGCTGCGCAAGGCACTGCTGCACCGCTACGAGATCGCGACAGCGTCGAAGTATCTCGTCGACTACATCGCAGCTCGTAGCGGCGATGCCGAACTCACCCATCTCGCCTCCACCGGCGACCGCGAAGCGCTCGACGCGTGGCTGTGGGGTAAGGACGTGCTCGATCTGCTCAACGTCGACGAGTCGCTGACGATCACCCCCGACGAACTCCTCGCGGAGTTGCAGCCACTCGCCCACCGCGTCTACTCCATCTCGTCGAGCCCGCGGGCACACGCCGGCACCGTCCACCTGACGATGGCGACGGTCCGCTACCGGTCCGGCGAGCGCGACCGCGGTGGGGTGTGCTCGACGCACCTCGCAGACAGAATCGCCGACGACGAGACGATCGGCGTGTTCGTGACACCCAACAAGTCGTTCCGCCTCCCACCCGACGACGCGAAGGTCGTCATGGTCGGACCGGGTACCGGCATCGCTCCGTTTCGCGCATTCCTGCACGAGCGGGCCGAACGCGGTGCGGCGGGCAGCAACTGGCTGTTCTTCGGCGATCAACACGAGGCGTGCGATCACATCTACCGCGACGAAATAGACCAGTTCGTGGCCGATGGACTGCTCGACCGCCTCGACCTCGCGTTCTCACGCGATCAGGAACACAAGGTCTACGTGCAGGACAAGATGCGCGCTCACGGAGCCGAACTCTTCCGCTGGCTCGACGACGGCGCGTACCTGTATGTGTGCGGCGATGCGACTCGAATGGCGCGCGACGTCGACGATGCGTTGCACGAGATCATCGCCGAGCACGGCGGGCACAGCGCCTCGGCGGCGCAGGATGTGGTGTCTCAGCTCAAGAAGGACAAGCGGTACATGCGTGACGTCTACTGACCTCACCTCGAGAAGCAGTTGAAAGGATGGCAACGATGCCAGCCAACCCGCCCGATCCACGACAACCGACAACCGGCTCCGCGCGACGCTGCGCACGCGACGGCGCATGCCGCTGCAACCGGGCAGCACACGCCAGCGACCTCGACGCGTTGCTCGCCGACCCGCAGTTCTCGGGACATCTGTTGCGGGGCAACGCTTCCGCGATCGGTCCACACCTACCGCTGCTCGATCAGATCGTGGGCGTGACCGTTGCGGGACCTGTCATCCTCAACGACGTCGGTGTCCACGAGACACCAACCGTGACGGGTGGGCCGATCCGCTGCCGCCCCGGCAGGGTGTCGTTGCGCCTGCACCCCGATCATCTCGGCGCCGCACTCGTCAGCGAACCCGCCGCGCAGGCGCCCCCCATGCTCCGACTCTTCGACACCGACGGAAACACCGCTCACGCAACGTATCTGACGGAGACGTCGGACAGATTGGCATTCGAGGCCATCGGATTGTCTGCGGGGACATTCTCGTCTGAAGCCGAAGGTGCATTCGAGGTCGGCGGAGCCGATGTGTCCGACAACGCGAACGATGCGCCGCAGGTGATCGTCTGTTCCGACGACACCCTCGACGATCAGGTCACCCAGCTCGACAGCATCCTCGGCGACGGCGGGGTGTCACGTCTTGCCACGATGCCGGCACGAGAAGGCTTCGCACGCATCGACTCTCGCCAGGCCATCGCCGCACTCGAGCATGCCGCACTCCACAACGTGGAACTGACGATGGCCGCCGCGGCGCCGGGCTGTGTCCAGTTACACCACGATCAGCTCGACGGCGCACGCGAACACGAGGGACAGATGCTGCCGGCGTCCGGGCGCGCACGGGCGATGATCAACTTCAACCTCGTCACCGAGTGCTGGGTGACCTGGACGCAGGGCGTGTGGGGTCCGACCGGGTCCATCGAGATCTACGACCGGCACGCGCGATGCGGATTGGTGATCACGCAGACCGGCGCGGTACCTCCCGCGATGTTCGACGCGTGGGATCACCTGATGACGGAACTGGCTGCCTGAACCGACCCTGCCCGACGACCCGATCGGTTGCTGATGGTGTGGCCGCGAGGTCATGTTCGACGACACGAAGCGCTCCGCACGAACACCGTTGGTAGACAACCACACCCGTCGAGGTGAGGTGGCGCGACTGAACGGTCCAGTGGTGTGCATGGTCGAGGTGTGTGAGTGACATGCCTCCACTGTGATGTAATGGCATTGTGCATTTCAACCATTACGGACGGGATGCAGTTGCGCTGGCCGTCGACTTGGCCAATAGCCCTCCGAGGGACGCGGACGAGCTCGTCGCCAGATGCGACACAGCAGGTTTCGTGTTCGACGCCGAGGACATCGGTCCCGACGACCTAGATCAGACGCTCGACTATCTCGAACACTGGCGGAATGTCGCGCGCGCCACCGACGAACAGACGCGCGCAGACCTCTTGAACGACTTGCTGTTACAGCACGCTGCCGCTCCCCGACTCACCAACCACGCGCAGACCGGGTGGCATCTACACTTCCGCGACGACGACGTCGCGGGCTGGCAGCAGATCTGTGTGCTCATCTCTGCCGCGACCGCGCTGCACCTCACCGGACGCGGCATCGACCGCATGGGTGCATGCGAACTCGCCGAATGCACACATGTCTTCGCCGATACGTCGCGCAACGGGCGGCAGCGCTACTGCTCACCGGCGTGCGCGAACCGAGCAGCTGTGCGACGCCACCGCGCCGCACATCCCAACGCAGGCCAGCGACGCTGACCCGCCAGTGGCCTTACTGTGTGTCAGTCGTCCTGCTGCGTCAGTCGTCCTGCTGCGTCAGTCGTCTTTCATGGCGCCGGGGGCGTTCGACTGCACCTGGAGCAAGAACTCGTAGTTGTTCTTGGTCTTCTTGAGCTGGCTGATCAGCAGGTCGATGGCCTGCTGCGAGTCGAGTCCGCTCAGCACGCGACGGAGCTTGTGCATGATGGCGAACTCCTCGGGAGACATCAGCAGTTCGTCCTTACGGGTGCTCGACTGGTTGACGTCGACAGCCGGGAACACACGACGATCCGCGATCTTGCGGTCGAGCTTGAGCTCGGCGTTACTGGTGCCCTTGAACTCCTCGAAGATCACCGTGTCGCCGGTCGAACCGGTCTCGACCAGCGCAGATGCGATGATCGTCAGCGATCCGCCGTTCTCGATGTTGCGAGCGGCGCCGAGGAATCGCTTCGGCGGGTAGAGCGCCGTCGAATCGACACCACCGGACAGGATGCGTCCCGAAGCGGGCGACGCGTTGTTGTACGCACGGCCGAGGCGGGTGATCGAGTCGAGCAGCACCACAACGTCTTTGCCCTGCTCGACGAGGCGCTTGGCGCGCTCGATCGCGAGCTCCGAGACCGACGTGTGGTCTGACGGCGGACGATCGAAGGTCGAGGCGATGACCTCACCCTTGACCGAACGCTGCATGTCGGTGACCTCTTCGGGTCGCTCGTCGACGAGGACCACCATGAGGTGACATTCGGGGTTGTTGATCGCGATCGCGTTGGCGATGTCCTGCAGGATCGTCGTCTTACCTGCCTTCGGAGGCGACACGATCAGTGCGCGCTGCCCCTTGCCGATCGGCATGATGAGGTCGATGACGCGGGTGTCGAGTTGCTCTTTGGCGGTCTCGAGACGCAGTCGCTGGTTCGGGTACAGCGGTGTCAGCTTGTTGAAATCCGGTCGCTTACGGGCGGATTCGACATCTGACCCGTTGACCGAGTCGAGACGCACCAACGGATTGAACTTCTGTCGCTGATTCTGCTGCTCGCCATCGCGCGGCACCTTCACGGCACCGGTGATCGCGTCGCCACGACGCAAACCGTTCTTGCGAACGAGATTCATCGAGACGTACACGTCGTTGGGACCGGCGAGGTAACCCGAGGTCCGCACGAAGGCGTAGTTGTCGAGAACGTCGAGAATGCCTGCGACAGGCTGCAACACGTCGTCTTCGGAGATCTGCGGCTCGCCGCCACCCGATCCGTCACGGTCACGTCCACGGCGACGTTCACGGAAGCGACGACCGCGGCGTCCGCGACCACCTTCGCCATCGTCGTCGCGATTGTTGTTGTCGCGATTGTTGTTGGGGCCCTGGTTCTTGCCGCTGTTCTGGCCGCCCTCGCTGCTTTGGTTGCTTCCGCCCTGCTGAGCCGAGTTCGAGCCGTTCGAGTTCGAACCGCCCTGCCCACCGTTGCGGTTGCGGGTGCGGTTGCGATTGTTGCCGCCCTGGTTCGACGCGTGGTCGGACTCGCCGCGCCCGTTGTCACCGCGATCGTTGTCACCGCGCCCGTTGCCACCACGGTCGTTGTCACCGCGGTGATTGTTCGACTGGTCGCTGTCGGTCCGAGTGCTCTGCGCGCTCGACTCCACCGACGCACCGTTCGCCGAGTCGGTAGCAGCACCGTCGGCATAGCCACTGCTGGCAGGAGTACTGCCGGCAGACTTCTCCGACTGCGGGCTCGCAGTGGTCTCGGAGGTGATCGTCATCTGCTCCGGCGCAGCCTCGGCAGATGTCGCGGTCTTCGTACGGCGGGTCGCGCTGCGGACCGCCTTGGGAGCCTCACCGGCAACAGCCTCGGCCTTGGGTGCGGTTGCCTTCTGTGCGTCGGCGGCAGGTGATCCTGCGCCCTGGCGCTCCTTGATGGCGGCGATCAGATCGCCCTTGCGCATTCCGGACGTGCCCTTGATGCCCAGCTCACCTGCGAGTGAACGGAGTTCGGTCAGCACCATGCCGGAGAGGCCTGCGCGCGGCTTGGTCTTGGGTGCGCCTTGGTCGTCGGCGACGCTTGGCGCGGTGATCAGGTCCGTATCAGTCACGGATGTCCTTTCGTTCCTCCGCAGTCAGATGCTGCATGAGGTCGTGATATCGCCTACTGAGGTGTCCGACGCCGCTCGATCGGCTCGACGCGTCGTCAACCTTCAGAGGAAATGACCGCCGTCCGTGGTGGACGGGCGGACAAGATTGTGGTCCGGCTGCGGTATGTCACTCCTGAACTGCTGTGCTCTCGACAAGAATCTGCTCTCGACAAGAAGTGCCGACTCGCGGATTGCGCGATGCCCCAGATCGGTGACTGCTCATGTGCACACCCGGGAGCCGACCGGATGTTGATCAGAGATCGGTGAGAAGCACGGCGGAACGAGCCTGCGCGGCTAGACCAGTTTATGATAACCCCCCAGGCATGGTACCGGCAACACGCCGAATCCGCATGAGGAGATTCAGCCGATCTGGACGCCGCCGGCAATCTCGAGTTGCTGCACGCGAAAGCCCTGTTCGCCTGCCAGTTCGCGGGTCGTCGAATCGACCGATCGCGTGTCGAGGACCAGCACGCTAGGGCCTGCCCCGGAGACTGTTGCCGCGTATCCCCGCGCCCGGAGGGCGGCGACGAGCCGCGCGGTCTCGGGCATGGCGGCCGCGCGATAGGGCTGATGCAACCGGTCGTCGGTTGCTGCAAACAGACAACTCGGATCGGACGTCAGGGCTACGACGGCGAGCGCTGCACGACTGACATTGAAGATCGCGTCGGTACGCGGGACGTCGTCGGGCAGCAGCCCACGGGTGAACGACGTCGACGACTCGGTCGACGGAACGAAGGCTGTCGCGCGGATCGCGGGGTGGACATCGAGCCGCCGCGCGCCATAGCGGGCATGCTCACCGGGTTCGATCCAGGTCACGACCGCGGACCCCAGCACGCTTGCCGCGGCGTTGTCGGGGTGCCCCTCGAAGGCGCTGGCCAGTTGCACCAGGTCGGCGTCGGAGATGGGGTCGCCGAGGCCTGCGGCGACGACAAGCCCCGACGCTGCGGCGAGTCCTGAGACCGCGGCCGAGGCCGACGATCCGAGGCCGCGCGAATGCGGGATCGCGTTGACCGTCTTCAGGTGCAGCCCAGCGGCCGACACCCCCGCGTGCGCGAGTCCTGCGAGGAGCGCGCGGACGACGAGATGGTTGGCATCACGCGGCACGTCGTCGGCTGCCTCACCCACGACGTCGACGTCGATGCCCGCGGGTGTCGTCGATGCGACGACCTCGTCGTAGAGGCCGAGCGCGATGCCGAGCGAGTCGAACCCCGGTCCGAGGTTCGCACTCGACGCAGGCACGCGCACCTTGGTCGAAAGACCTTCCGGCAGTTGCCTATACACCGTATCCGGGCTGACCATTCGTCGGGCCGTCCCAGCTTCAGGCGACGCCGAGTGCATCGGCAACAGCCACGGGATCGACGGGAATCGCCTCGACTTCCGGCATGCCGAGGAGCGCGGTGTCGGGGTCCTTGAGGCCGTTTCCGGTCACGGTGCACACAACCGTCTGGCCCGGAGTGATCCAACCGTCGGCGTGGGCCGCGAGCAGGCCCGCCACGCTGGCAGCGGACGCGGGCTCGACGAAGACGCCCTCTTTGCCCGCCACGAGGCGATACGCCTCGAGCAGCTTCTCGTCGGTGGCTGCGCGGAACTGGCCGCCCGACTCCTCCTTGGCCGCGACGGCCTGGTTCCAGCTTGCGGGCGACCCGATGCGGATCGCGGTGGCGATGGTCTCGGGATCTTTCACCGGCGCTCCGTTGACCAGCGGAGCAGCACCGGCTGCCTGCACACCGAGCATGCGCGGAAGATCGCTGATGCCGTCGGCGTGGTACTCGCGATAGCCCTTCCAGTACGCGGTGATGTTGCCCGCGTTGCCCACCGGGAGCACGTGCACGTCGGGCGCGCGACCGAGGACGTCGACGATCTCGAATGCCGCGGTCTTCTGCCCCTCGATACGCGCCGGATTGACCGAGTTGACCAGCTCGATCTCGGTGAACTCCGCGGTGGCCTTGCGCGCGAGTTCGAGACAGTCGTCGAAGTTGCCCTGCACCTGGATGATCTTGGCGCCGCTCATGACCGCCTGGGCGAGCTTGCCCATCGCGATCTTTCCTTCGGGAATCAAGACGGCGCAGGTGATACCGGCGCGGGTGGCGTAGGCAGCCGCCGACGCCGACGTATTGCCCGTCGACGCGCACAGGACTGCGGTCTTGCCGTTGTTGACCGCGTTGCTCACGGCCATGGTCATGCCGCGGTCCTTGAACGAGCCCGTCGGGTTGAGGCCCTCGACCTTGAGGTACACCTCACAGCCGGTCAGCTCCGACAGGTATGGCGCCGGTACCAGCGGGGTCGCACCCTCGAGGAGGGTCACGACCTTCCAGTCGTCGCCGACGGGCAGTCGTGAACGATAGGCCTCGATCAGCCCCGGCCAGCCTGCGTGCACAGGCGCGTGCGCGGGTGCGTTGGTCGCGTCAGTCATCGGTTCCTTCCAATCGCAGAACGCTGGAAACCGTGTTCACGGAGTCCATGTCCTCAAGTGCTGCAACGCATTCCGACTGAGCTCGATCGGGTGCGCGGTGTGTGACGACGATCAGCCGGGCGTCGTCGCCCGCGCCTTCCTGACGGACTGCGGCAATACTCACCGATCGCTTCGAGAATTCGTTGGCGACCTGCGAGAGTACACCGGGCTTGTCGGCGACTCGCATGGAGACGTAGTAGCGGGTGGGCACTTCGTCGATCGACGCAATCGGCAACGACGCGTAGGTCGATTCGAGTGGTCCGCGACCACCGTGCACCTTGTTTCGCGCAGCCATCACCATGTCGCCGAGCACCGCCGATGCCGTCGGCGAACCGCCGGCACCCTGTCCGTAGAACATGAGCCTTCCCGCGTTCTCGGCCTCGACCACGACCGCGTTGAACGCCCCGTTGACCGTTGCGAGTGGGTGCGACAACGGGATCAGCGCCGGGTAGACACGCGCCGACACACGCTGCGCACCATCGTCACCCCGCACACGCTCACAGATCGAGAGAAGTTTGACCGTGCAGTCGAACTTCTTCGCCGCAACCAGGTCGTCGGACGTCACGTTCGTGATGCCCTCGCGGTAGACATCGGCCGCGGTCACACGAGTGTGGAACGCGATCGACGCGAGGATCGCGGCCTTGGCTGCCGCGTCGTAACCCTCGACGTCGGCCGTCGGATCGGCCTCGGCGTAACCCAGACGTCCTGCCTCTGCGAGGGTTTCGGCGTAGTCGGCACCGGTCTCGGCCATTTCCGAGAGGATGAAGTTGGTGGTGCCGTTGACGATTCCGGCGACTCGCTCGACGGTGTCGCCCGCGAGGGACTGCATCAGCGGACGCACCACCGGAATTGCTCCGGCGACGGCCGCCTCGAAGTACAGATCCACTTTCGCGTCGGCGGCCGCGGTGGCGAGTTCGCCCGTGTACTCGGCGAGCAGCGCCTTGTTGGCAGTCACCACAGACTTGCCCGATTGCAGTGCGGTGCGGATCAATTCGCGTGCGGGGTCGATTCCGCCCATGAGTTCGACGACGATGTCGACATCGTCGCGTGCCACGAGTGCCGCGGGGTCGTCGGTGATCAGTTCCTGAGCGATCTTGCGTGGTCGAGTCAGATCACGCACCGCGACGCCGCGCAATTCGACGGGCGCACCGACCCGAGCCCTCAGGTCGGCGGCGTTGTCCTCGATGATCCGCACGACCTCGGAACCCACGTTGCCCATACCGAGGACCGCGACGCCGATCGTCTTGTCCTGCGCTGTCATGTC
Organism: Gordonia sp. 852002-51296_SCH5728562-b; assembly: GCF_001665475.1. NCBI lineage: Bacteria > Bacillati > Actinomycetota > Actinomycetes > Mycobacteriales > Gordoniaceae > Gordonia > Gordonia sp. 852002-51296_SCH5728562-b. Next base: position 43,352 of record NZ_LZMI01000007.1, read on the forward strand.
TTGTCCCGCCGATTGGTCTTGCCCTACCGAGTTGTCTTGTCCTGCTGATTCTTCTTGTCCTGCACCGTTGCTCATTCAGCTCACCTCCAGCCGCAGATAGTCGTCGAGTGTCTCGCGGCGAAGAATCACCCTCGCCGTACCGTCGGCCACCGCGACCACAGCCGGCCGCATCGCCATGTTGTATCGGCTCGACATCGAATAGCAGTACGCACCGGTCGCCGCGACGGCGATCAGATCGCCGGGTTCGAGGTCGCCGGGTAGCCAGCAGTCCTTGATCACGATGTCGCCACTCTCACAATGCTTTCCGACGACGCGGCTGACCACCGCGTCGTCGTCGGACACCCGTGAGACCAACCGCACGTCGTACTCGGCCTGATACAGCACCGTTCGGATGTTGTCGCTCATGCCTCCGTCGACGGACACGTAGCGACGCACCGACCCGCCGCCGAGTTCGACGTCTTTGATGGTCCCGACCCGGTAAAGCGTGATGGTGCCCGGCCCCGCGATCGCGCGACCGGGTTCGACGGCGATGGTCGGCATCGGCAGGCCAACCGCTTCCGATTCGCGGCGGACGATGGCGGCGAGTGTCTCGGCGACGTCGGCGATGGGCAGCGGACGTTCGTCGGGAAGGTACGAAATACCCAGTCCCCCACCGAGATCGACGATCGACATCTGCGATGTCTTGTCGACACCGAACTCGTCGACGACGTCGTGCAGCAATCCGAGCACGCGATGTGCCGCGAGCTCGAAACCGTCCATGTCGAAGATCTGGGAGCCGATGTGGCTGTGCAGCCCCACCAGTCGCAGGTTGTCGGTGGCGAAGACGCGTCGAACCGCTTCCATGGCGACGCCGCCCGACAGCGCGAATCCGAACTTCTGATCCTCGTGCGCCGTGGCGATGAACTCGTGGGTGTGGGCCTCGACGCCGACCGTCACGCGGATCAGTACGTCGGCAACAACGCCGCGCTCGCCCGCCAAGCGGTCGAGGCGCTCGATCTCCATCATCGAGTCCAGCACGATGTGACCGACACCGGCCTCGAGTGCCGCGTCGAGTTCGTCGAGGCTCTTGTTGTTGCCGTGCAAGGCGATTCGCTCGGCCGGGAAGCCCGCGTGAAGGGCGATCGCGAGCTCACCACCCGAACAGACGTCGAGTGACAGACCCTCCTGGTCGACCCAGCGCGCAACCTCGCTGCACAGGAACGCCTTCGACGCGTAGTGCACACGTCCGTAGGGCCCGAACGCGGTCATCATGTCGCGGCAGCGGGAGCGGAAATCATCCTCGTCGAGCACGAACAGCGGGGTGCCGAATGTCTCGGCCAGCTCGCCTACTCCGACGCCCGCGATGGTCAGCTCACCGGACTCGGCACGAACAGCATTGCGCGGGAAGACGTTTGCGGGGATCTGCGCCACCGCGGCAGGGTCATTCGGCTGCTGGGCCAACTGCGGTGCCGCTTGGGTCTCGGCGTGGCGCGGTCCCGCCGGATGCGCGTTCACATCCGCTCCGGAGCGCTGACGCCGATGAGATCGAGTCCGTTGCGCAGCACCTGACGGGTTGCCGCGCTCAGCGCAAGGCGCGCGCCGTGGATGTCACCGGGTTCCTCATCGCCCTGTGGCAGCACCCGATTATGGGCGTAGAACCGGTGGTAGGCACCCGCGAGCGACTCCAGGTAGCGCGAGATGCGGTGCGGCTCACGCAGTTGCGCCGCCGTGGCCACCACCTCGTCGAAGTCGCCGATCGTGCGGATCAGATCGCCCTCGGTGTCGGAGTCGAGCAGGTCGAGGTGTTCGAGTCGGGGCTTGAGGCCCAGTTCGTCGGCGTTGCGAGCGATCGCCGACAACCGCGCGTGTGCGTACTGCACGTAGTAGACCGGGTTGTCGTTGGACTGCTTGGCCAGCAGGTCGAGGTCAATGTCGATGTTGACGTCGATCGACGAGCGGATGAGTGCGTAGCGCGCGGCGTCGACTCCGACCGCGTCGACGAGATCGTCGAGCGTGATCACGGTGCCGGCACGCTTGCTCATCCGCACGGGCTTGCCGTCGCGGACGAGGTTGACCATCTGGCCGATGAGGACCTCGACGGTGTCGGGATCGTCACCGAGTGACGCGGCCGCAGCCTTGAGTCGCTTGATGTAGCCGTGGTGGTCGGCGCCGAGCATGTACATGCACAGGTTGAAACCGCGGTTGCGCTTGTCGCGGTAGTAGGCGATGTCGCCCGCGATGTAGGCGGCCTCGCCGTCGCTCTTGATGACGACGCGATCCTTGTCGTCGCCGAAGTTCGTTGTGCGCAGCCACCACGCGCCGTCGGATTCGTAGAGGTTTCCGTTTGCGCGCAGCTCGGCGATGCACTCCTCCACGAGGCCCGAGGTGAACATCGAGTTCTCGTGGGTGAACACGTCGAAGTCGGTTCCGAACTCGTGCAGGCTCGACTTGATGTGGTCGAACATCAGCTCGACGCCCACCGAGCGGAAGGTCTCGCGACGCTGCTCCTGCGGCTGCTCGAGTACGCCCGGTACCGCCTCGACGACCTGATTCGCGATCTCGACGATGTACTCGCCCGCGTAACCGTCCTCGGGCGTCGGCTCACCGAGTGCCGACGCTTCGAGTGACCGTGCGAACTTGTCGATCTGCGAGCCGTGGTCGTTGAAGTAGTACTCGCGGGTGACCTTCGCCCCGCGTGCGGCCAGCACCCGCCCGAGCGCGTCGCCCACGGCGGCCCACCGGGTGCCACCGAGGTGGATGGGGCCGGTCGGGTTGGCGGAGACGAACTCGAGGTTGATGGTCTTGTCGGAGAACTCGTCGCCCCTGCCGTAGTCGACGGTGTTGGTGAGGACGGTCTCGATCACGCTGTTCTGAGCGGCCGCTGCAAGCCAGATGTTGACGAATCCCGGGCCCGCGACCTCGGCTTTGTCGATTCCGTCAGCCGCGGAGAATGCGTCGGCGAGCCAGCCGGCGAGCTCACGCGGGTTGACGCCGAGCTTCTTGCCGAGTTGGAGTGCGACGTTGGTCGAGTAGTCGCCGTGATCAGCGAGGCGCGGGCGCTCGACGACCACGGAGTCGGGCACCAGAGAAGCGTCGAGTCCGTGGTCGGACACGACGGTCCGGGTCACGGCACTCAGCAATGCAGCGAGGTCGGCGGGAGTCACAGGTCACCATCCTATTGGCCTGCATTCTTCGGGCGACAACGCCCCTGGTAGGTGGCGTCGGTGTACGGGTAGCCGAAAGCCTCTAGGAGGCGTGCTCGTGAGGGAGCACGGTCGGTGTGAAGGGTTCGATCGTGGGTTCAACCCCTGAACGAACGGTCACGATCGACACTCCGGAATCTCGACCCACTTGGTATCGCGGTACTCGAGTTCCAATGGTTCGGACACCACGATGCGCCCGTCAGCGGGGAGTTCGATATCTCCCCCGCGGTCGCCGGCGGTCAATCGCATCGTGCCTACCGAGTGATAGAGCGAATTCGACGCCCGATTGCTCGAGTAGCGCACCGCGTAGATCTCCTCGCCGTTGGCGGCGCAGATCGTGGCACTGAACGGGGCGCCGACGCCGTTGTCGGTGCGCGCCTGCTCCACACGCCCGACCAGGCGCGCCAACGCACCCTTGGGATCGGTGTCGAGTCCGTAGGTCAACGCGAGGTAGAAGCAGAGTTCGGTGTCGGCGTTGCCCTCGATGAACGGATACAGCTCGGGCGCCACGTCGAGTGTGAGGTCGCGCTTGAGCCGGAAGAAGTCGCCGATTTCGCCGTTGTACTGAAACAGCCACCGCCCGTACTGGAATGGGTGACAGTTTGCTCGATCGATCGTGCCTCCCAGCGCAGCCCGGACGTGGGCGAGGAACATCGGCGAGGAGACCTGTTCGGCCAGCCGATGCAGATTTGCGTCACTCCATGCGGGCCGTACATCGCGGTATTGACCCGGGAAGCTGCGATCACCCCACCATCCGACACCGAATCCGTCGCCGTTGGTCGGCCACGCGTGGTTACGGAACATCGACGTCATCGGCGCACCGGGAAGGTACAACTGCCGCGCCTCGAAGCTCTGATCGACCAGTGAGTGTGAGGGCCTGGTGAGAAGGTCTTCGATGCGAATGGGAGACCAGCGTAGGCAAGCCAGCGGCACATGGTTTCGACGCTAACAGGGTGCGCCGTTGCGCGCGGGAATCACGGCGACGAGCTCGTAGAGTTCATGGCATGATCTCGGCGATTCGACTCTTCAACGACGACGGCGGCCGATCCCACGTCGAGTACGGCACGATCTCTCTCGACGCCGGCACGTTGCGGTCGTCCGATACGGCGACGACTACGGCGGCTTTTCAGGAGACAGCGCAGGGCGGATCGTTCGCCTGGCACACCGCCCCGCGTCGGCAGTACGTGATCACACTTGCTGGAGTCCTCGATTTCATCACCCGCGACGGCGAGCGCTTTCGGCTCGAGCCCGGCGTCGTACTTGTTGCCGAGGACACCGACGGCAGCGGTCACCAGTGGGAGCTGATCGGCGACGATCCGTGGCGGCGCCTGTACGTCGGCCTCGCCGACGACGCGGCGTCGGGCTTCGTGGCGGGGGCTGAAGGCTAGGCCTGTCCGGGGAGCGATGCCCACGACGGGAGGCCGGGAGAATATAACTGTGCCCCCGGCAGGATTCGAACCTGCGGCCTTCTGCTCCGGAGGCAGACGCTCTATCCCCTGAGCTACGGGGGCTCATCGGGCGCAGCAAGCCTAACCCACGGCGACAACAGATCCCAACCCGGTCGGTACGCGTGTCAGAACCGTGGCGGACCGTCGGTGCTGGGATGGCCGGCTGACGTGCGGGGCCGAGCGCTCCAGATGTGTGTCGTATCTGAGGGGGTTGGTGGGGGGCGGGGGCCCCATGCGGGCTGTGCCCCCAAGATATGGGGGGGGGAGGGGGGGGGGGGGGGGGGGGGGGGGGGGGGGG